>DASQWI010000016.1 GCA_035640355.1 Actinomycetota bacterium | reverse complement strand
AAGGCGAAGATCCTCGGCCTGAACGGCGCGCGCCTGTACGAGATCGAACCGGTCCCGCCGAGATGTGACTTCACGCGACGAGAGCTCGCGGCGATCCGCGAGGAGCTCCGGGGCGACGACGGGCCGCTTGGGCCGGCGACGCTCGCGGCCGCGGCCGGCGTGCGCGAGCACCACCGACTCGAGGTGTCAACGGCGGCCTAGAGGTCCTCCGCCGCCAGGTGGCGACGACTGCCTAGAGGTCCTCCGCCTCCAGGAGGCGGCGACTGCCCTAGAGGTCCTCCGCACCGAGCTGGTTTCCGTACGGGCCCTGTCCGGCGACGCACCACGCGCCGCACTTCGCCGCGAGCGCGAGCGCCTCTTCGACCGCGAGACCGGCGCCGAGCGCGTAGGTCAGCCCGGCCGCGAAGCTGTCGCCGGCGCCGTACGTGTCCACGACCGGTCCGGGTGGCGGTACCTGGTCGTACCGGCCGTCTCGCCCGTCGGCCGTCTCGAACCGTCCCCCGTGACGGCTGTCGGTTCGAACGACGAGACCGGGAGGTGTCGAGAGCGCATCGGGATCGAACCGTTCGCCGGGATCGCGTCCGCTTCCGACGACCGCGTCGAGATACACATCCGCTTTGGCGAGCAGATCCATGACCCGGCTCGTGGCCACGAGGACGCGCGCGCGCCGGGCGTTCTGGAGGGCCGCCACGTCGCCCGCCGTGAAGTAGACGGTGTCGGTTTCCTCGATCTCGTCCCATGGCAACGGGTCGGACTTGACCGGTTCGAGACGCCGGCCCAGCGTGGTGATCGTCCGTTCCCCGTTGCGGTCGACGAACACAATGGCGCGCCGGCTCGACTCGTTCCGGACAACCACCTCGACCCGAACGTCGCGCCGTCCGAGCTCTCGCCTGGTCCAGTCCGCGCGTTCGTCGTTGCCGAGCGCGGTGAAGAAGGTGCACGATCCGCCGAGCCGCGCGAGCTGCACGGACGCGACCGCGCCGCCGCCGCCGGGCTCCTCCCATGCCCCGGTGGCGTGGACGATGTCGCCCGGCTTCGGCACGTGGTCGACGTGGCCGAACTCGATCCACTCGGTATGGCCGACGACGGCCGTACGCATCGGGGCAAAGCGTAGGACGAGTCGTTCGGCGGCCGTATCCTCCCTGCATGGCTGTTCAGGAACGGCGACAGGAACGGCGCCTCACGAGCTTCAGTCACGGCGCTGGGTGCGGGTGCAAGCTCGGTCCGGCCGATCTCGGCAACGTCCTTGGTGCCGTGAACCTGCCCGAGCTCGGCGACGACGTCCTCGTTGCGTCGGATACCGGCGACGACGCGGCGGTCGTTCGACTCCGCGACAACGAGGCACTGATCGCGACCATCGACTTCTTCACCCCGATCGTCGACGACCCCTATGACTGGGGCCGCATCGCAGCCGCGAACGCGCTCTCCGACGTGTACGCGATGGGCGGGCGACCGTTCCTCGCGCTGAACATCGTGGGGTGGCCCGTCGACGAGCTGCCGCTCGACATGCTCGCGCGGGTCCTCCAGGGCGGGATCGACGTGGCGAGCAACGCGGGAGCCGCGGTACTGGGGGGCCACACGATCACCGATCCGGAACCGAAGTACGGGATGGTCGCGCTGGGCCGCACCGACGCCGAGCGCATCGTTCGGAACTCGACCGCGCAACCCGGAGCCCACCTCCTGCTGACGAAACCGCTCGGTGTAGGCATCGCCACCACGGCGCTCAAACGGGGGGTCGCCGACCCCGAACTGCTCTCACGCGCGGTCGAGCTCATGGCGGCGACGAACGCGGACGCGGCCGACGCGATGCTCATCGCGGGAGCGGACGCCGCCACGGACGTAACCGGCTTCGGGCTCCTCGGTCACATGCTGCGGATGCTTCAGGCGTCGGGCGTGGGCGCGACGATCGATGCGAGCGCCGTCCCGTTTCTGGACGGAGTGCTCGAGCTCGCACAACGTGATGTCGTGCCGGGCGGGACGAAGCGCAATCACGCCTATGTCGCTCCGCACGTCCAGTGGGGAGCGTTGACGCTGCCCGAGCAGATGGTCCTCGCTGATGCGCAGACGTCAGGAGGTCTGCTGATCGCCACCGCGGACCACGAGTGGCTCGGCGACGAGCTCTCGGGCCGGCGCCTGCCATGGGCGGACATCGGCGTCATCGTGGACGGTCGCCCCGGCACGATCGAGGTGGAGGGCCGGCTCGCGCGAACGACCTGAGCACCCGGTGGAATACGACCCCACTGCTACAGTTGTTGCACCTGCAATGATCCAGATCGACAAGGGGTTCTTCGACGAGATGGTCGCGCACGGACTGTCGAATCTCCCGAATGAGGCGTGCGGGGTGCTGGCCGGAAAGGAGGGGCGGCCCGTGAGGTTCTTCCCCATGACGAACGCCGACGGAAGCCCCCTCACCTACCGGTTCGAGCCGAAGGAGAGCCTCCGCGTGTGGAACGAGATCGAGGACGAGGGCTCTGAGCAACTGGCGATCTTCCACACGCATACACATACCGAGGCGTATCCGTCGCCGACCGACCGGAAGCGAGCCATGTGGGCCGACAGCGACCAGCCGTCGTTCCCCGACACGTACTACCTGATCCTGTCGCTCGAGGATCGCGCCGCGCCGGTGCTGCGAGCGTTCAGGATCCTCGACGGCGGAGCGGTGTCCGAGGAGGACGTGACGATCGGATGACCTCGTTCACCGAAGACCAGGTCCGTCGCTACGCGAGGCACATCATCCTTCCGGGGATCGGCGGGGACGGTCAGCGAAAGCTCCTCGACTCGAAGGTCCTCGTGATCGGGGCGGGGGGACTCGGCTCGCCCGTCGCGATGTACCTGGCGGCGGCCGGCGTCGGGACCCTTGGGATCGTTGACTTCGACAAGGTCGACGAGTCGAACCTGCAGCGACAGATCATCCACTCGACGGCGGACGTTGGACGTCCGAAGGTCGAAAGCGCGGTCGACCGTCTGCGCGCGATCAACCCCACGATCGAGGTCGTCCCGTACGACATGATCCTCACGTCGCAGAATGCGATGGAGGTCCTCGAGCCGTGGGACGTCGTCGTCGACGGGACGGACAACTTCCCCGTTCGCTACCTCGTGAACGACGCGACGCAGTTCCTCGGTAAGCCGCTCGTGTACGGGTCGATCTACCAGTGGGACGGGCAGGCCACGGTCTTCATGCCGGGACAGGTGGCACCGTGCTACCGGTGTCTGTTTCCGCAGCCGCCTCCTCCGGGGACCGTTCCGAGCTGCGCGGAGGGAGGCGTTTTCGGCGTGTTGCCCGGGATCGTCGGTTCGATCCAGGCGACCGAGGCTGTGAAGCTGATCACGGGCAAGGGCGATCCACTGATCGGCCGGCTGCTGATCTTCGACGCACTGCAGATGGACTTCCAGACGGTGAGGGTGCGGTGGGACGCGGATTGCCCGGTCTGCGGCAAGGAGCCCTCGATCACCGAGCTCATCGACTACGAGGCGTTCTGCGGCCTCACGCCCGGGCAGGCCCCGCCCGAGGCCGAGCACGGTGTCTCCGTGGGGAGCGCGTCGTGAGCGAACCGATCCGCGTGAAGCTCCCGACGATCCTCAGGAAGCACGCGGGGGGAGAGCCCCTCGTCGACGCCGAGGGCTCGACGGTCCGCGAGTTGCTCTCTGATCTCGAGTCGCGATACCCGGGAATCACGAAGAACGTCGTCACGCCCGAAGGCGGGCTCCACCGGTTCGTGAACGTCTACGTGAACGACGAGGACGTGCGGTACCTCGGCTCGCTGGAGACGAACGTCCAGAACGGCGACACCGTCTCCATCCTCCCCGCGGTCGCGGGGGGCTGACCGCTCCCTACCCCGCGGCATCCGCCGATCGCGGGCCTCGAAGGCCGTGTAAAGGCGCCCCTCGAGCTCGTCGATAACGCTCCCGTCCCGGCATTCGGCTGGACGTGGTTCCGTCGCGCGACTCGTCGTCCCTCCGCGCCTCGGCAGGTCGCGAGACGGTCGATGCGAAACAGGGGGGGTCAGCGAGGTGCGCGTTCGCGTCGTCGTGGCGTTCGCGGCCGGTTTGCTGCTCGTCGCGGCGTCCTCGCCGGCGGCGCTGGGCGAGGTCGGTCCCCGCGACTTGCGCGGGGTCGGCTGGGGGGTCCCCACGGGTTTCGTTCCCGCTGTGGCCAGGAGGGGCGAACGCGGCGTGTACCTGGTCCAGCTCCGCACTCCCTCGCTCGCGGCGCGCATCGCGACGGCCCGCCGCGCGCTCGGGCCGACCATCGAACGCGAGACCGTAGCCAGGATCCTGAGCTCGCAGCGTTCGGCGGTCACGGCCACAGAAGCGCTCGGTGGCGAGGTCCGCTATCGCTTCGCACGTTCCGTGAACGCGTTCTCGGCCGTGCTGACGGCGGGGGACGCATCGCGGCTGGCGTCCCGGCCCGACGTCGTACGCGTTGTCCGCGCATCGCGGGTGTCTCCCGCCCTGCGATCGAGCGTTCCGTTCATCGGCGCTCGCGAGGTGTGGAGGGATCACGGCGCGCGGGGCAAGGGCGTCTCGGTCGCGATCATCGATTCGGGCATCGATTACACGCACGCGAACTTCGGGGGCTCCGGCATCCGCGCCGACTACGAGGCGAACGATCCCACTGTGGTCGAACCGGGTTCGTTCCCCACCGCGAAGGTGGTCGCCGGCTACGACCTCGTCGGTGACAGCGGCTACGACCCCTTCGACGACGACCCCACGAACGACCGTCCCTCCCCCGACCCCGACCCGCTGGACCGCAATGACACGGAGGCCGGCCAACATGGGTCTCATGTCGCGGGCATCTGCTGCGGCCGCGGTGTGAAGGGAAGCATCGGCAGGGGCGTCGCCCCGCGCGCCAAGCTGATGGCGTTCAAGGTGTTCGATGAAGGGCCGGCGACGGCCGACGTCGTCCTTGCGGCAGTCGAGCGCGCCGTCGATCCGAACGGCGACGGCGACACCCGCGATGCGGCGGACGTCATCAACCTTTCGCTCGGCGAGGACTACACGGTCAGCGAGGTCGACGCGGAGGCGTTCGCCGCCGTCGACGCGCTGGGGACCGTCGTGGTCGCGGCCGCGGGGAACGCCGGAAACCAACCGAACCTGGGCGGCGCCTACGTCGCGGGGACGCCCGGGAACGTGCCGACGGTGATCGCTGTCGCCTCCACGATCGACGAGTTCGTCGCGCGGCGCCTCACCGTCGTCGATACGCCGCGGATCCGGCTTCCCGACGGCGGGGTCATCGTGTTCCAGGACTGGTCGGTGCCCTACGACGCGCCCATCACCCAACCGATCGTCGACGCTCGCGAGTTCGACCCGCCCGCAGACGCGAGGGGCCGACCGGTCCCGGAGGACCGGATCCTGTGTGACGACGTTCCACGGGGCAATCCGTTCAGGAAGAAGATCGCGCTGATCTTCAAGGGCCCTCAGCCCGAGGGTGATTGCTTCGTCGAGGACAAGATCATCAACGCGCAGGACGCGGGCGCGATCGCCGTCGTTCTGTGGGACGGATTCGGAGGCGTGCCGAGCGTCCTCGGCACCGGCGGGAACGAGGCGCAGGTGACGATCCCGGTGGTCGATCTGTCCGGCGACGACAGCAGTGTCGTGGCGACGGCCGTCAGCCCGAACGCTCCGGCCGCGTACAACGAGGTCCGCGTGCGGACGCGGATCGGGACGCGAACGCGTGTCATCCAGGGCTACGAGGACAGCGCCAGCTCGTTCACCTCGGAAGGACCAACGCGTTACACGAGCGCGCTCAAGCCCGATATCGCGGCTCCAGGCGACTCGATCACGTCGGCACTCGCGGGAAGCGGTACGGGCAGCCTCACCATCGGGGGGAGCTCGATGGCGTCGCCGCACGTCGCCGGCGTCGCAGCGCTCCTCCGCGAGATCCATCCGAACCTCGGCGCGCAGGAGATCAAGGCATTGATGATGAACCAGGCCACCGCCCGTCTGACGAACCTCGACGGGTCGCGCGCCTCGGCGACCGTGATCGGTGCCGGTCGCGTTCGGGCGGACGAGTCCGCCGAGGCGGTGAGCATCGCGACACCCCCGAGCTTGTCCCTCGGGCTGCGCGCGATGAACGGCCGGACCGTGGTGAGGCGGTCGGTGCACGTGAAGAACATCGACAACGTCCGTCACCGCTATCGCGTCGCGGGCGCCGTTCGATACGTCGACTTCGATCCGTTGATCGCGCGGGTTGAAGTGAGGAAGAGGGGTGCATCGTTCCGCGATGCGATGGCGTTCGGTGTGGCGCCGGGCCGGGCGAAGACGTTCTTCGTGCGATTCACGCTCGACCCGTCGGTGATCGGTCCGCCCGAGCAACTGTTCGGTTGGTACTACTTCCATGGGAACGTCGACGGGCAGATCACGATCACGCAACGGGAGGGCAAGGACACCGACACCCTGCGCGTGCCGTGGCATGTCTCGCCACTTGGCGCGTCCAACGACAGGATGAGGCCGGGCACGCTGGACCTCACGCGCGGCTCGGCCGAGCTCGCTCTGTCGAGCTCAAACGCTGCTGGCGTTCCGTTCGCCGACGTCTACCTCCTCGGCGAGGTCGACCGCGAGAAGACGGGGCTCGAAGAGGACATCGTGGCCATCGCCGCTCGCTCGTTCACCGGTGGCCAGGTCAACGGCTCGGCGCAGGGCGTTCCGATGGGCAAGGACCCGTTGCTCGGAAATACCTGGCTCGAGTTTTTGACGCAGGACGACACGCCGAGCGAGCCGGTCGAGTTCGTCGTGCAAAGCGCGGGGATCCACAGCACGTCCGACACGGTGGAGACCGATGTCCTGATCGACGTGGGCGCGGACGGTTCGTTCGCCGACCCGCAACTGAAGGCCGACGCGCTCCTGGTGAAGGTGGCCGGCTTCGGCTCGGCCGGCTCGACGTGTCTGTACCTCCTACCCAGCTCCTTCGAGACGTGCGATGCGACGTACTTCGCCGATTACAGCGCGTACAACACCACGCTCACAGCCGTCGCTGTCGACGCCGGTGACCTCGGGCTGTCGAATGCGATCGGCGAGCTCTCGTACGCGATCACGCAGTGCAGCGGGTTCGCCGGAATCACCGAGGTCATCTCGTGCGAGACCGTCGGCTCCATCGACGCGAGCACCGGAACGTACGGAGCGAGACTGAACATCACCGACGCGGCGCTTCGGACCTCCCCGCTGACCTGCGGCGGATTCTTCGGCGCTGCGCCCTGTACAGCCAAGTCACCGGTCACGGTGTCCGTTGGATCGGCGCAACCCGGAGAGGACCCGAGTCTACTCGTCGCCTTCCCGAACAACCGGCCGAGCCGACAGACCCAGATCGTCGACACGACGACGTAACGAACGCGCAGACGACAGCGTCGCGCCAGCTCCCGCTGGGATAATCGCTCGGGATGCGCTTCGCTGACGTGCTCGACGCCATCGGCAACACGCCGCTCGTCGGGCTCCCCAACATGTCACCAAACCCGCGGGTCCGTCTGTGGGCCAAGCTCGAGGGACAGAACCCGACGGGCTCCACGAAGGACAGGATCGCCAAGGCCATGGTCGAGGCGGCCGAGGAAGCCGGTCAGCTCACGCGCGGACGGACGATCCTGGAGCCGACGTCGGGCAACACCGGCATCTCGCTCGCCATGGTCGCGCGGCGGAAGGGATATCGACTCACGGTGGTCATCCCGGACAACGCGAGCGAGGAGCGCATCCGGTTGCTTGAGCTGTTCGGCGCCGAGATCGTGTTCTCGCCCGGCGACAAGGGAACGAACGGGTCGATCGACGTCGCGCGCCGCCTGTCGAAGGATGAGCGTTACTTCATGCCGTTCCAGTACGGGAATCCCGCGAACCCGCGCGCGCACGAGGAGGGGACCGGCGAGGAGATCGTCAGCGATCTTCCCGAGATCACACACTTCGTCGCGGGCCTCGGTACGGGTGGAACCCTGACGGGCGTGGGACGTCGGCTGCAGCGGCACGACGCCGGCGTCAAGGTCGTCGCGGCCGAACCCGAGCTCGGTGACCTCGTCTACGGCCTTCGCTCACTCGACGACGGGTTCGTTCCACCGATCTTCGACGAGTCGGTGCTGGACCGGAAGTTCCTCGTCAACTCGTCCGACTCGCTCCGAGCGACGCGCCAGCTCACGGAGAACGAAGGAGTGTTCGCCGGGATCTCGTCCGGCGCAGTCATCCACGTCGCGCAGCGCATCGCGGCCGAGCTCGACCAGGGGGAGGTGGTGTGCCTGCTCGCCGACGGCGGGTGGAAGTACCTCTCGACCCACGCCTGGGCGCCGGAGCTCGAGCGCGCCGAGAAGGGCGTCGCGGAGTCGCTGTGGTGGTGAGCGGGTCGAGCGTCCGAGGCGAGACCGACCCTTCGCCGATCGGCGTGTTCGACTCGGGCGTCGGCGGACTCACCGTGGTTCGGGCGATCGTCGACCTGTTGCCGCGCGAGCCGATCCTGTACCTCGGCGACAACGGAAGGTTCCCGTACGGACCCCGTCCCGTCGAGGAGATTCGCGGCTTCGCGCTGGAGATCGCCGAGCACCTCGTCGCGCGCGGCGTCAAGATGCTCGTCGTCGCGTGCAACTCGATCGAGGTCGCGGCGATCGCCGATCTGGCCCACGCGCACGGCGTCCCCGTCGTTGGCGTGATCGAGCCGGGAACCCGTGCCGCCGCGCGAACGACGCGGAACCGCCGGGTCGGCCTCATCGGCACGGAGGCGACCGTTCGAAGCGGCGCGTATGAACGGGCGATGGACGGGCTCGCCCCCGACGTCGACCTGATCTCTCGGGCATGTCCGGCGTTCGTCGATCACGTCGAGCGGGGAGACACCTCGAGCGACGAGTTGCTCGGCCGCGCTCGGGAGTATCTTGAGCCGCTGCGCGAGGCCGGCGTGGACACGCTGATCCTCGGCTGCACGCACTACCCGATGCTTTCCGGGCTGATCCAGCTGGTGATGGGGGAGGACGTGGTGCTCGTCTCGTCGGCCGAGGAGACCGCGAAGGACGTCTACGCGGCGCTCGTCTCGTCCAACCTGCTCCATCGGGGCGCCGGAGCGCCGCGGCACGAGTTCCTCACGACGGGCGACCCCGAAATGTTCCGTCGCATCTCGCACCACTTTCTCGGTCCGGAGCTGGGCGGCGTGCGTTCGACGGCGATCGGCGTCGTCGAGGTCGTCACGTGAAGCTCATCGTCCTCGGGGCGAGTGGCACCTGGCCCAACCCCGGCTCCGCGACGAGCGGCTATCTCGTGCAGCACGACGGGTTCAACCTGTGGGTCGACGCCGGCACCGGAACGCTGGCGAATCTCCAGCGCCACATCGACCTGGCCGACATCCACGGCATCGTGATCAGCCACGAACATCCCGACCACTTCGTCGACCTCTATCCGTGTTTCTACGCGCGGCACTACGGTGAGATCGGCACACCCGATCTGCCCGTGTTCGTGCCGACGGACTTCACGCAGAAGCTGGCCGACGTGGTGTCGATCGATTCGCAGGTCGTGATGCGCCGCGCCTTCGCGTTCACCGAGGTCGCGCCGGGGGAGTCATTCGAGGTCGGTCCGTTCCGTGTGAAGACCGAACCCATGGCGCACCTGGGGATCCCCGCGCTCGGGTTCCGGATGAGCGCGGACGGCGCCGTTTTCGCGTACACCGGGGACACCGGCCCGACGCATCGGGTCGGGGAGATCGCGCGAGACGCGAATCTCTTCCTCACCGAGGCGACGTGGCAGGACCGCGACGACCTCCTGCCGTTCCACTTGTCGTCGAGGCAGGCCGCGATCCAGGCTCGCGAGGCGGGGGTCGGGCGTCTCGTGCTCACCCACATCTGGCCCACGCTCGACAAGGAGGTCTCGCGGGGACAGGCCGCCGAGGAGTACGGCGGGCCGATCGACCTCGCCACCGAGGGTGCGTCGTTCGAGGTCGCCGAGTGACACGCGTGGCGGCGAGCGTGCGCGCCGACGGCCGCGCACCCGGTGAGCTTCGCGTCATCGGCGTGGAGCTCGGGTTCCAGGACTGGGCGGAAGGCTCGGTACTGTTCTCGCAGGGACGGACGAAGGTGCTCGTCGCGGCCACCGTGGTCGACGAGTCGCCACGGTGGATGCGCGGAACCGGCAAGGGCTGGGTGACCGGCGAGTACGCGATGCTGCCGCGGGCGACGGAGGAGCGCACGCCGCGCGAGGTGTCGAAGGGCAGGCCCAGCGGACGGACGCAGGAGATCCAGCGCCTCATCGGGCGTTCACTCCGGGCGGTGACGGACCTTCGACGGCTGGGAGAGCGCACGATCGTCGTCGACTGCGACGTGCTCGTCGCGGACGCGGGCACTCGGTGCGCATCGATCACCGCCGGCTACATCGCTCTCGCGCTCGCGGTTCGTCGCCTCGAGCAGGAAGGCGTGGCGAAAGCCGGCGTGCTGGTCGACTCCGTCGCGGCCGTAAGCGTCGGAGTCATCGGCGGCTCGCCGGTTCTCGACCTCACCTACGAAGAGGACGCGCATGCCGAGGTCGACTGCAACGTCGTGATGACGGGCTCCGGCACGCTCGTCGAGGTCCAGGGGACCGCGGAGGGCGAACCGTTCTCGCGAGAAGAGCTGAACGCGCTCCTCGACCTCGCGGAGTCGGGGATCTCGCAGCTCACGAAGTTCCAGCGCGACATGGTCGGCTGAATTTCGGAGTGACCTTTCCCGAACGCATCGCCGTCGCATCGAAGAATGCGCACAAGCTCCGCGAGATCGCGCGGATCTGCGCGGACTGGCCGGTCTCGTGGAAGACCGTGGAGACGACGCATGAGCCGTGGCCAGACGTAGCCGAGCCGCACGAGACGTATCTGGATAACGCGCGTGCGAAGGCGCGGGAGATCGCCCGATCGTTCAGCGTGCCTGCGCTCGCCGACGATTCGGGGATCGAGGTCGACGCACTCGGGGGCGCGCCGGGCGTGCGGTCGGCCCGGTTCGCAGGTGAGAAGGCCACCGAGGAGGAGAACCTCGACAAGCTGCTCGAGGCCGTCACCGATGTTCCCGAGGCGGAGCGAACCGCCCGGTACCGGTGCGTCGCAGTCGCCTCCTGGCCGGACGGACGCGAGATGTCCGCGGAAGGCGTGTGTGAGGGGCGACTCCTCTTCGACCGCCGGGGCCGGCGTGGGTTCGGGTACGACCCGGTCTTCGTGCCGAACGGGCACGACAGGACGATGGCCGAGCTCGAGGATGACGAAAAGGACGCGATCAGCCACCGGGGACTCGCGCTCCGGGCTTTGCGAGAGCAGATCGCGACGAGCTATTGAGTCCGAGCGACTAAGCCGTTTCCCGCCCCGACGTCCCACATCGGCGTACGTCCGACGGCGCAAACCGAATCACCCCCCAAAACTGCGGTCTGCCCCGCTCGACGGATGTGCCGTACGCCTCGCACGGCGAGACTCTTGGCCGTCGGGGCCTGGGAAAAAGGGAGACGAGCGGGGATGTCGGACGCGACGGCGAGGGTCGGGCTGCCGGTCGGCCTGCCGGCTCCTCGTACCATCGCGATTCGATTCGCAGCCGCGGCCGTCGCGCTGATCCTCGCCGGAACACTCGCAGGTCCCGCCGCGGAGATCTTCGACGCTCCAACGTTTCCGGCCACCAAGGTCGATCCCGGCGTCGCCGACGCCGTCGCCCAGACTCCCCACGCGACCGTACGCGTCATCGTCAGGGAGACCGTTCCCGCTTCCGCCTCCGCGGAGGCGCTCGTTCGGAGCCTCGGCGGAAGGGTGACGACCCAGCTCCCGATCGTCCAGGGCTTCTCGGCGCGCCTTACCGCAGAAGACGTACCGGCCCTCGCCCGCTCATCCGCCGTCGAGCTCGTGTGGGGCGACGCGACGGTGGAGATGTCGTCCACCACGTCGTACAACACCGAAAGCCCGAACACCGCATGGCGTCACTCCATCCGGCTGACGCACGTCGAGGATTCATACACGGGCGCCGGCGTCACGGTGGCAGTCCTCGACACCGGCGTGAGCCAAGTCCCTGATTTCGGGGACCGCGTTCTGGCGAGGGTCGACCTCACGCCCGAGCAGGACGGTTTCGACCGGTACGGGCACGGAACTCACATGGCTGGCATCATCGGCGGCAACGGCGCGTCCTCAGCCGGCGAATGGAAGGGCGTGGCCCCGCGCGCGAACCTCGTCTCCGTCAAGGTCGCCGGCGCCGACGGGTCCACCGACGTCTCCGTCGTCATTGCCGGGCTGCAGTGGGTCCTGGCGAACAGGTCGACCTACGGCATCCGCGTGCTGAATCTCGCATTTGGAACGGACTCCCGACAGAGCTACCTCCTCGATCCGTTGAACTACGCCGTCGAACAGGTCTGGCTCGGCGGCATCCTGGTCATCACGTCGGCGGGCAACCGAGGCCCGAACGGCGGGACGATCAACAAGCCTGGTGACGACCCGTTCGTGGTCACCGTTGGCGCGGCCGACCTCAACGGAACGTCGGATCGCTTCGACGACGTCGTGGCGCCGTTCTCGAGCTGGGGCGCCACGCCGGATGGGTTCCTCAAGCCGGACCTCGTCGCGCCCGGTATCACGATCGTCGCGCCGCGTGCGGTCGGGAGTGTCGTCGACCAGACCCACCCCGAGGCCGTCGTCGACAATGCGTACATCAAGGGAACGGGGACGTCGCAAGCTGCGGCGATCGTGTCCGGTGTCGCCGCGCTGATGTTCCAGGCGGACCCATCGATGACGCCCGACATTGCCAAGGCGACGCTCCTCGGTTCCGCCACCAAGTCCTCGGCGTACCGCTCCGGCGGGGGCGCGGGCCTCGTCGACGCGGCCGGAGCCGTAATCGGCGCGCGGCAGGGCAAGTTCCGCTGGGTCCCCGAAAACGTCGGACTCGTTCCGTCCACCGGTCTTGGCTCGCTCGAAGCGAGTCGCGGTACGTTCCATGTCTACGCCGATCCGGATGGCGACGGCGTCGGGGACCTCATTCAGGGCGAGGTCGACGTGCTCGGGCAACCGTGGTCCGCGACGTCGTGGTCCGCAACGTCATGGTCCACGACCGCCTGGGCGGCGATCGTGGCGGTCACGCCAGGTTGGAACGCGACCTCTTGGAGCGCCACTTCGTGGAGCGGCACGAGTTGGAGCGCCACGTCGTGGAGCGGCACGAGTTGGAGTGGAACGAGTTGGAGCGGCACCAGTTGGAGTGGGACGAGCTGGAGCGGCACCAGTTGGAGTGGGACGAGTTGGAGCGCCTCGTCGTGGAGCGCCAACGTCTGGAGCTGACGAGGTGAGCGAGAAACCTTCCCTTCCGCTGTCGGCAAGGGTGCTGATCATCGCCACCGCCGGCTCGGCGGTCGGGATCCTCGTTGCGCAACTTCCGACGCTCGAGTCGTGGAGCCGGCAGGACTTCATCGCAGTCATCGCGTTGGCGCTGGCGATCGCGGCAGCCGAACAGTTCTCGATCCCGCTGCGTCACCGGACCGAGACGGTGAACTTCACGCTCACCGATGCCCTATGGGCCGCGGCTCTCCCGCTCGCACGGCCGAGCGTCCTGACCTACTCCGTGGCCGCCGGCGTCCTCATCGGCCACCTCGCGAGGCGTTGGGCGTGGCAGAAGGTCGCGTTCAATGTCGGACAGTTCGTCCTCGGCATCAGCGCGGGCGAGATCGTTTTCGCTTTGTTCGAGCCGGTGGGTCCGCCCTCAGAGCCGGCCACATGGCTGGCGATCGGCGTCTCGATGGCTGCGTACTTCCTTGTCAACGCCAACCTCGTGGTCCTGGTGATCGCGTTCGTTGAGCGCAAGTCGTTCGTGACGATCCTCGCTCCCCCCCTCGCCGTAAACGTCCTGCACTGGGCGGGGAACACCGCGCTGGGCATCCTGGCCGCGATGCTGTGGGTGGCGACCCCCGCCGGCCTGCCGCTCCTGGTGATCCCGATGGTCCTGTCGTACCTCGCGTACCGGCAGTGGATCCGATCGGTGCGCGAACGCAACCACATGCGCGACCTGTACGAGGCGGGTCGTGCGCTGTCGGGCCCGATCGAGACGACGGGCGATTTCCGTCCCTTCCTGCAGCTGCTCGAGCAGATGCTCGAGGCGAGGTCGGTCGAGCTCGTCGTGCTCGATGACGAGCGGATCACGGTGCACACCTCGAACGGCACGCGCTCGCTGAAGCCGGCGCCGTCGGCGAACGGCAGCGGCAACGCGCACCAACCGAAACTCGAAGCGTTCGTTCGGGTGCACATGGGGCTGTCGCCGCAGATCGCGATGATCGGCGGCCAGGACGACGCACGCGGCGTGGTCGCGATCTACCGCGACGAGCCCCTTCGCCCATCCGAGCGCGCGTTGCTAGATGCCCTCGCCACGCAGATCTCCGTCAGGCTCGAGAACCACAAGCTGTTCTTCCAGACGTTCGAGCAAGCGCAATTGGCGGAGATCGTGGCGCACACGTCCGACGGAATCTTCGTCGTTGCGCACGACCGTCGCATCGTGTCGTGGAACCCGGCCATGGAGCGCATCACCGGGTATTCGCGCGCCGAGACCGTCGGCCGGTCGTCCGAGGACGTGTTCGGTTTGCCGGCGCTGTCGGATGGGGCGCTGCGGACGTCGTTCGACCCGAACAGCACGCCGGCAGAGCAACATGACTCGCTCATCACGACCAAGGGCGGGGAGCGCCGGTGGATCCGTCACGCGGGGACGACCGTTCGCGATCGCGACGGCATGACGAGCTCGCGCGTCGTCGTCGTGCACGACGTCACGGCCGAGGTGCAGACCGAGCAGATGAAGAAGGACTTCGTCGCCATGGTCTCGCACGAGCTGCGGACACCGCTCACACCGTTGAAGGGATTCCTGGCGACGCTGCTCGACGGCACGGCCGACGACTCGCCCGAAGCACGCCGAGAGTACTACCGGATCATGATGCGGCAGACCGACCGGCTCGAGCGACTGATCATGGATCTGCTGAACGTCTCGCAGATCGAGTCGGGAACGCTCGTCATGGACATTCAGCCGCTCGACGTCACGCAGCTCGTCTCCGACCAGGTGGCCGAGTTCCGGGATCAGTTCTCTGCCCGAACGATCACGCTGCACAATGGAATGGGTCCGATTCTCATCAAGGGAGATCCGTTCCGCGTGCAGCAGGTGGTGTCGAACCTGTTGTCGAACGCGTTGAAGTACTCGCCCGCGGATCAGCCCGTCGAGGTCAGCGTGCTGGCGATCGGCGAGGAGGGCACGGTTTCGGTGCGGGACCATGGGCCGGGCGTCCTGTTGCCAGACCCGGAGCGTGTGTTCGACCGCTTCTACCGTGCTGAGAACGGCGTCGATCCGAACGCCGGCGGAACCGGCCTCGGCCTGTATATCGCTCGTCAGCTGATCGAGGCGATGGAGGGCCGCCTGTGGCTGGTCTCCCGGCCGACTGAAGGATCGACGTTCTCGTTCAGCCTTCCGCGCGCCGACATGGTGACGGTCATGCCTTCGCCTTCGGAACCCGGCGCGGCGCGGATCGCACGGCAGTAGCTCGCAGGATCGATCGGTCCGTTCGTCGCAAGGACTAGTGGAGCCTCCACCAGTCCACATTCAGTCACATTCTCCTAGTCGCATTCCGTGAAGTCGTTCGGTTCGTCTCCATGAAGTCGTTCGCAGCGATCGTTCGATTGAGTGTCAGTGGCTCGGTGTAGCGTCGCACGCATGTTCGCTCCCATCACACTCGCGCGATGAGCGAGTTGCGGTCCGCTCTCGACGGCTTGTTGGTCGTTGATGACGCCGCGCTGACCGACGATCAACTGGTCGCCGATCTTGACGAAGTCGAGCGCGCCACTCGACAACTCGAAATCATCCCGCGCGCGTCGGCTCGCCGAGCTGCAACGGCGCGAGGTGTGGAGCCGTGACGGCCATCTCTCGCTGGCATCATGGCTCGCCTCCAGACATCGCGTCGCGCCGTCGACGGCCGCTGGTCACGTTCGGATGGCCCGGGCGTTGGAGGCGATGCCGGTTGCTGCGGATGCACTGCCTCGGGCGACGTTTCATCGTCAGCGGTGTCATTGCTGGCGCACGCCCGTGACGCTTCGCCCGAAGCGTTCTCGCGCTCGGAAGCACAGCTCGTCGACGCGGCGAGAACGATGCCTGTCGAGGGACTCAAGGACACGGTGACGCGGTGGCGCCACGACCACGCCGACGAGGCCGAGGACGATCGCCAGGAGCTGTTCCTGACACCCACCCTCCCCGGCCGGGGCAGGCTCTCAGGCGACCTGAACGCCGAGACGACCCAGGTAATGATCACCGCGCTCCGAGCGGTGCAGGACGCGGAGGTTCGCTCCAACGACCGGACCGACACCCGCTCCCCCGCCCGTCGCCGGGCCGACGCCCTGGGCGAGATCTGCCGCCAGTGGCTCGACTCCTCGGGCCGGCCGACGGTGGCCGGGGAGCGTCCCCACGTCATCGTCACCATCGACGCGGGGAGCCTCGGTCGAAGGGAGAACAGTCCGGGCACCGCTCGGTCCGCCGGCGCGCGGCTTGCCGGGCGGCTCACCGACGTCGGCGCCATCTCCGCGGCGGACGCGCTGACGTGGGCGTGCGATGCCCAGGTGACGAGGGTGATCACCGACGCCGACTCGAGACCGCTCGACGTGGGACGGACCACCCGAATCACCCCGCCGTGGATCCGAAAGACGCTGATCGTCAGAGACGGCGGGTGTGCCTTCCCCGACTGCGGCAGACCACCTTCGTGGTGCGACCCGCACCACGTTGTCCACTGGACCAACGGTGGTCCAACCGCGCTGTCGAACCTCGTGCTGCTGTGTCGGCGACACCACGGGCTGATCCACCACAAGCGGTTCTCGGTGCAGATCGTGGACGACCTGCCGAGGTTCTCCCGTTCGGACGGCACGGTGCTCGAGGCCGCGGAACGCGCGCCGCCGTAGCGGTCGAGCTCCGCGTCCATCCAGCAGCCACTTATAGGTGCGCGCTCAGGCGCGGTAGTCGCCGCGCCCGTGAGTACCTCTTCGGTCTTTGCGGTCCTTTTGCGGGAGCCGTGGCTCGAGTGTTGATCGTGCGGGCGGAGGACTTGAATGATCGTGCGGGCGGAGGGACTCGAACCCCCACGCTCTCTCGAGCACCGGCACCTAAAGCCGGCGTGTCTACCGTTCCACCACGCCCGCGCACGACGATGGTACAAGTCCCGACTTGCCGCCACGTGTCATCATCCGCGCGGCGAACGAAGAGAGGGAGCGATGGGCGAAGCCGACCCGGTGGTGCACATCGACGAGACCGGTCGACGCGCCGGTGCGCCGACGTCGGGGATGCGTCGGGAGGAGGCGGTTGCCACCGACAGCACGTGGGGCGGGCTCGTGCACACGGACCCCGGCATGGTCTCTGGATGGCACCATCACGGCGACTACGAGTCCGTGATCTACGTGATGACCGGGCGGTTGCGGATGGAATCGGGACCGGGCGGAACGAACGTGAGTGAGGCCGGTCCCGGTGACTTCCTATTCGTGCCGAGTGGGTCGGTGCATCGGGAGTCCAATCCGTCCGACGTTGGGGGAACGGCCGTCGTCGTTCGTTCCGGACGTGGCGAGCCAGTAGTGAACGTGGAGGGTCCCGCGTAGCGGTGCAATGATGCTCGCGTGCGTGGCCGGTCATCCTCGCTCGTCCTGGCGCTCACGCTTCTATTCGTGGCGTGCTCGTCCGCAGCAACAACGCCGCAGATAGCCGGCTCGCCCGAGCCCGAGCCCGAACACGAAGCCCAAGCCGAGTCCCAGTCAACAGAATCGCCGCAACCGGCCGCCGACCCCGGGCAGAAACCCCAACGGATCCTGCCCGAGCAGGGCGATTTCGTCGCCGTGCCGCGATCGCGATACACGCCGATGTGGGAGATGCCCGGACAAAGTGGGGGCCCGGACTTCTCGTTCGACACACAGAACCCGATGGGTCAGCTCGCGCCGCTGCTGATCGACGGGGCCACCCGCCGCGACGGCGTGGAATGGCTCGAGGTGCTCCTCCCACTCCGGCCGAACGGCACGTCGGCGTGGGTGAAGTCCGACGAAGTGGAGATCCGCGAGCGAGAGCAGCGCATCGAGGTCGACCTCTCGCGTCGCGTGCTCCGTCACTACGAGGGCGACGAGCTCGCCAATTCGTTCCGCGTCGGCGTGGGAACCGAGCAGTACCCGACCGGCGTGGGACGGTTCTACGTCTGGGTGAAGGTCCCCTACGAGAACCCGAACAATCCGTACGGGATCATGGCGCTCGGACTCTCCGGATTCTCACCGGTTCTCTCGGATTGGCCCGGACAGGGCCGGATGGCGGTCCACGGCACGCCGTATGCGAGCAACCGCGGGCAGGCGGTTTCGCACGGGTGCGTACGCGTCTACAACGACGACATGCGTGCACTGCTCGACCTCCCGCTCGGCACGCCGGTCGAGATCAACCGGTAGCTTCGGCACTGAATTAGGAGAAGAGCGATGTCCGAACGGGTTCACGAGATGCGTGTCGTCGTCACGGCCGAGGACTACGACGAAGCGCTCGGCTTCTATCGCGACGTGCTCGGCCTGCGCGAGCACGCGGAGTTCGTGTCGGGCGGCGGCGGGCGGGTCACCATCCTCGACGCAGGCCGCGCGACGCTCGAGCTCGCCGATCCGCTCCAGGCCGACTACATCGACGAGGTCGAGGTCGGTCGTCGCGTCGCCGGACACGTGCGCATCGCGTTCAAGGTCGATGACAGCACAGCACTCACGGCTGAGCTCGCGGCGGCCGGCGCGAAGGTTCTCGCCGAGCCGACTCGAACGCCGTGGAGCTCGCTCAACGCCCGACTCGAGGCTCCGGCCGGGCTGCAGCTGACGCTCTTCAGCGACCTCACTGGCTGAGGCGCCGTCACACCGGAGCGGTTTGTTCCGTCATGAGGGCATGGTGACCAGGAACGACGACGGTTGGCTGACCGAACGGTTCGAGGAGAGCCGACGGCATCTCAGCGCTGTGGCGTACCGCATGCTCGGTTCGGCGAGCGAGGCGGAGGACGCCGTTCAGGAGGCGTGGCTGCGCCTCAGCCGGTCGGGCGCAGCCGAGATCGACAACCTCGGAGGATGGCTGACGACGGTGGTCGCCCGGGTGTGTCTCGACATGTTGCGGTCACGGCGATCGCGACTCGAGGTATCGCTCGACGAGCAGGTCGGGGAGCGTCATGACGTCGAGTCGTCGAACCCCGAGGATGACGTCCTGATGGCCGATTCGGTAGGACTCGCCATGCTCGTGGTTCTCGATACGCTCTCGCCGCCGGAGCGCGTCGCGTTCGTCCTGCACGACATGTTCGCGGTGCCGTTCGAGGAGATCGCAACGATCGTCGGTCGTTCACCGGACGCGGCACGACAGCTGGCGAGCCGCGCGCGTCGCCGCGTTCGTGCGGCCCCGGCGACCGGTGCGGCGTCGGAGATCGATGCCGCGCCGGCGATCGATGCGGCGACCCGCGTCCGTCAGCGGGAAGTGGTGACTGCATTCCTCGCTGCCGCTCGCGGCGGAGACTTCGACGCGCTGCTCGCGGTGCTCGATCCAGACGTCGTCCTTCGGGCGGACGAAGCTGCTGCGGCGATCGGCTCGCCCACCCTGGTCCGCGGCGCGCGCTCGGTGGCCGAGACGTTCGTCGGGCGAGCGCGAGCGGCGCGACCGATGCTCGTCGATGGCCTCGCCGGTCTGGTGTGGTCCTCCGAGGGGAGGCCGCGCGTGGTGTTCGAATGCACGGTGTCGGCCGGGGCGATCGTGGAGATCTCGATGATCGCCGATCCCGACCGACTCGCCGAGCTACAGCTCGCGCCCCTCGACTGAAGACGTCGATGCCTTTCGCGCTTCGAGGGCGCGGTCGAACCCGTCGTCGTCGCGGTGCACCCTGATCGCCTCGAACCCCGGTGCGCGCAGCCGCGCTGACACAGGATCCGCCTGGGTTCCGCCGAGCTCGAGCAGCACGCTCCCGCCCGGCCGGACCAATCGAGCGGCCGCTTCGGCCGCACGCCCGAGCATCGCCGTCCCGCCGTCTCCACCATCGAGGGCACGGCGAGGTTCGTGCGCCAGCACGTCGCGGGGCAGCAGGTGCAGTGCTTCCGTGGGCACGTACGGCACGACGGCGGTCATGACGTCGACGCGACCGTGCAGCGAGTGGGGGAGCGGTTCGTCGAGATCGCCGAGCCGTGCGTCGACGCCGTTCTCGCGAGCACATGCGACGGCGACAGGGTCGATGTCGGTACCCACGACGTTCCCGCCCGGATGCGCAGCCATCACCACCACGGCGACGGCACCGCTGCCCGTGCACAGGTCGACGCAGTTGCCGTCGTCCGGCAACAACGCCGACGCGCGGATCGCCAGGGTCTCGGTGTGCGGCCGCGGCACGAACACGCCGGGGCGCACGCGGATCCGCGCCCCGCAGAACCGGACCGATCCCGTGATCCACGCGAGCGGTTCCCCACCGAGTCGCCGCCTCACGAGCTCGTCGAGCGGGCCGACGCCTTCCCCCGCGGCCGCGATGAGCACGTCGGCCTCCGCATCCGGCGAGACGAAGCCTCCCCGCGAAAGCGAGTCGACGACGCGAGCCCGCGAAAGCTCGCGATCGGCCATCTTCCCGTCGGCGATCGTCACCGTGGCGCATTATCGGTCAACGCCACGCGGATGCTGGGGTCCGTCGCACGCACATCGCGTACCGTGGCGTTCCACACACATCACGTACCGTGGGGTCCATGAGCGACGGAATCCAATCCAGAACGCGCGGTTGAAAGGAACGACATGCCCACGGACCTGAACGCGAGCGCCTCCGTCGAGATCGAGGCGCCCGCTGTCGAGGTTTGGCAAGCGCTGACGACGCCGAGCATCATCAAGCAGTGGTTCTTCGGCGTCGACACGCAGAGCGATTGGACCGAGGGAAGCGACATCGTCCATACGGGCGAGTGGCAGGGCAAGCCTTACGTGGACAAGGGAACGATCGTCCGGATCGAACCGGATCGGCTCCTCGTCCACACGCACTGGAGCGATCTCTCGGGATTACCGGATCGGCCCGAGCACTATCAGGAGGTGACGTGGGCGCTGGCCGAACGTGACGGAAGGACCGAGCTCACCGTCTCCGAAACGAACCTCCCGTCCGAGGAGACGAAGGCCGTTTCCGAGACGAGCTGGACGACGGTCCTGGGGAGCCTCAAGAAGTTGCTCGAGGGCTGACCCGACGGGAAGGGGGACCGGGCATGGCGCTGGAGTCACATCCGGGCGGCGAAGGCATCAGCTTGCACCGATCCGCCACCACCTCCCCATAATCCGTGGGCCTCGTGCTGAACGGGCCTCGTGTCGTGCTCCGCCCGGGTCGGACCGACGACGTCGACGTGCTGCTGTCCATCCTTCGTGAGCCCGAGGTGGCGCGGCGATGGGGACGGGTCGAGCGCACGGAAATCGAAGACCAGTTCGTCGGCGACGCGAAGGTCTTCGTCATCGAGGTCGACGGCGACGCGGTCGGAGTGATCCAGTACGGCGAAGAGGACGATCCGATGTATCGCCACGCGAGCATCGACATCTTCCTGACGACGACTCGACATAACCAGGGCATCGGCTCCGAGGCGATCCGCGTTCTCGCCAAGCACCTGATCGCCAATCGGGGCCATCATCGGCTGACGATCGATCCGGCGGCGGATAACAACGCGGCGATCCGCGCGTACGAGAAGGTCGGGTTCAGCAAGGTCGGCGTCATGCGCTCGTACGAGCGTGGCCCCGACGGCACGTGGCACGACGGCATGCTCATGGAGATGCTCGCGGACGAGCTCGTCGAACGGTGACGCAAGAGCTCCCCGCGCGCGAATACTACGCTTCGACCGTGCAACCGGTGACCGACGCGTTCCTGCTGAACATGGCCGAGGTCTCGGCGACGCTCATCGGCTTGTTCTTCGTCGGCATCTTCTTCTACATCGAGTCGGGCCTTCGCCGGCTCGAACACGTACGTGCCATAGTTGAGCCGTACCTTCGAGCCGGGACGCGGATCACGCTGATCGTGTTCGCGATCCCGCTCGGCCTGTCACTCTCGCTTGTCGCTCTCGATCTCGTATGGAGCAGGATCCTGTTCGCGATCCTGTGCGTGACGCTGATCGCGGCGAACGTCGACTCGCTCGTCCGGGTCGGCGGAGTCAGCCGCGCGTCACGCTCTCCGGGATTCCTGGTGATGGAACTCGTCACGACCGCGCTGGCAGCGTTCCTCATCGTGGCGCCGTGGGCCGTCGGCGGTCTCCACCCGACACGCGAGGACCTCGCGTGGGCGATCCTTCTGTCGTTCGCCGCCGGGTTCCTTAGCATCTTCGAGACCGTGATGTCGGTCTTCGACATATCGCGAATCGAGGAAGCCGAACGGCGCGATTCCCTTGCCGACGCAGAACGTGATCGGCTATCACGCCGGCCCGGCGCGTAACGGGGATTGGACCGCCGAAGGACATCAGTTCAGTATCGACGCGGCACCGTCCGCAGAACGCACTCGAACGGAGGCTCACGAATGACCGAACAGGCCAAGCCCGGACCAGATCGGGAGCGTCCGAGGGCGCCCGCGCCACCGCCGCCGCCGGCGTGGCGGAACTGGCTGCTGGTGGCCGGACTCCTCGTGTCGATCCTCATCTTGTTCTTGCCCAGCATGGGTGAACCGACATCGACGGAGCTCAGCTACTCGAACTTCCTCTCGCGCGTTCGCAACGGCGACGTGAACACGGCGGTGATCGACGCGGACGGCGCGGTCAACGGCACGCTGTCGGGCGGCGGAAACTACGAGACCCAGATCCCCACCGCGATCCAGGACCAACGGCTCGCGGAGGAGCTGGAGGCCAACGACGTGGAGATCACCGCGGAGGCGACGCCCGGAACGACGCTCCTCGGCGTTATCTTCAGCTTTCTTCCGTTCCTGTTGCTGATCGGCGTGTACCTGTACATCGGCCGGCGCGCGCAGCGGCAGATCGCGGGCGGCGTCGGCGGCATCCTCGGCTCCCGAGCGAAGGTGTACGACGCCGAGGCGCCGTCGACGAGGTTCAGCGACGTCGCGGGCTACGAGGGCGCCAAGCAGGAGATCAGCGAGGTCGTCGACTTCCTGAAGCAGCCGGACCGGTACGCGAAAGCCGGCGCGATGGGTCCGCGCGGCGTCCTCATGGTCGGACCACCCGGCACGGGGAAAACGCTCCTCGCGCGCGCCGTTGCCGGCGAGGCGGGCGTGCCGTTCTTCGCCATCACCGGTTCGGGCTTCGTCGAGCTGTTCGTCGGCGTCGGCGCCTCCCGCGTGCGTGACCTGTTTGCCGACGCGAAGAAGCGTGCCCCGGCGATCATCTTCATCGACGAGATCGACGCAATCGGACAGCGACGCGGCGCCGGGTTCGCCACGAACGACGAGCGCGAGCAGACCCTCAATCAGCTCCTCGCGGAGATGGACGGCTTCGACCGCTCGACGGGCATCGTGGTGCTCGCGGCGACGAACCGGCCGGAGATCCTCGACCCCGCGCTGCTTCGTCCCGGCCGCTTCGATCGAAACGTCGAGATCCCGCTCCCCAACCAGAAGGAGCGAGCCGCGATCCTAGCGGTGCACTCTCGGGGGAAGCCCATCGGGAACGACGTCGACCTCGACGCCGTGGCCCGGGCCACGCCGGGCTTCTCGGGCGCGGACCTGGCGAATCTGGTGAACGAGGCGGCGATCTTCACCGTGCGAGGCGGACGCGATCGGATCTCGGAGAACGACTTCTCCGAGGCGCGCGATCGCATCCTGCTCGGGCGACGAGAGGCGTCGAACGCGCTGCTTCCCGAGGAGAAACGTTCGGTCGCCGTTCACGAGGCGGGACACGCGGTCGTCGCGGCGCTCTCGAAGAACGCCGATCCGGTGGCCAAGGTGACCATCCTTCCGGCGGGACGTGCCCTCGGCGTGACCGAACAGCTTCCGGAGAACGAGCGGCGGATCTACCCCGAAAGCTATCTGCACGATTCGCTGGCGATCAGGCTCGGCGGGCGGGCCGCCGAACAGCTCGCCCTCGGCGAGATCTCGAGCGGCGCCGCGAACGATCTGGCGGGCGCCACGCAGCTCGCGATACGGATGGTGCGTGAGTTCGGGATGAGCCCGCGTCTCGGACCGATCGGTTACTCGGACGACGGCCCGCAGTACCTGGGGCCGCAACAGATCTCCTCCCGCGGGTACGCCGAGGAGACGCAGCGGCTGATCGACGCGGAGGTCGAGCGCCTGTTGAAGGAGGCGGATGAGCGGGCGACAGAGCTGCTGCGGTCGCGCCGCACGGCGCTCGACGAAGTCGTCGGCCTGCTGCTCGAGCGGGAGACGATCGACGGCGAGGACATCATGGCCATCGTCGGGGGCACCGCGTCGCGCCCCAAGACCGTCGTCGTTCCGGAGGAGGCACCCAGCAGAACCTGACGGAATTCCCCCTCCGACGAGGCGGTTTTCCTGTTCGTGGAGAGGGGAGTTTCGTCCGCGACGCCTGACGTTCGGCCGTCCGTCACCCCGACGCGAGATGATGCCGGGGTGACGACATCCGCCGCGCCACCGATGTGCGCCGTCTGCGGGGACCCGCTCTCCGAGCGCGCCCGGTTCTGCGCCAATTGCGGCGCGCCGGTCGAGACATCGCTCGGGACGGACGAGCGGAAGATGGTCACGGTCGTGTTCGCCGACCTGGTGGACTCGACCGGTCTGGCCCAGCGCCTGGATCCCGAGCGCGCCCGCGAGGTGCTCGGACGCTTCTTCGACGTGGCCAGCGAGGAGCTGCTTGCGCTCCGGGGCAGGCCCGAGAAGTTCATCGGCGACGCCGTGATGGCAGTGTTCGGGCTCCCGACCGTGCACGAGGACGATGCTCTTCGCGCCGTTCGCGCCGGCCTGGCCATCCGGGGCCGGATGGGAAGGCTCTCCGAGTCGCTCGAGCTGCCCCAGCCGATCGACGTTCACATCGGGATCGCATCCGGCGAGGTGGCCATGGGGATCGGGCCCGCCGGGCAGCTCCTGGTGACCGGACCGGTCGTGAATGCCGCCGCGCGCCTGCAGGACGCCGCCGATCCGGGGGAGGTTCTGGTCGGCGAGACGACGTTCGCGCTTACCGATCCCGCGGTCAGCTACGGGCCTCGCCGGGAGATCGCGGCCCAGGGATTCGCCAGCGACCTGATCGGGTTCCCGGTCGAAGGGATCTCGATGAGGTCGCGACGCCGAACGATCCCCTTCGTTGGCAGAGGGAGCGAGCTCACGATCGTCCGCGAGACCCTGTCGCGCGTTACGAGCTCCGGCCGTCCGTCGCTGGTGACGGTGGTCGGCGAGCCCGGCATCGGCAAGACCCGCCTCGCCGACGAGATCCTCGCCGGTCTCGCCGACGACGTGACCGTCGCGCGCGGCCTGGACCGCGCGTTCTCCGACACGGCCACGTTCGCGCCTGCGGCGGCGATCATTGGTGATCTGGCCGGCATCGACGAGAGCGATTCGCCCGACGTGATCCGTGTGAAGCTGCGCGAGCTCGTCGGATCGTCACTCGAGGGAGCAGACGCGGACTCGACCGTCGAGAGACTGTCGTTGCTCTTCGGGACGGCCGAGCGTCAACAGGCGGCGTTTGGTCAGGCGGTGCAGGGGGGCACGATCGCGTTGCTTCATGCGCTCGCGCGGGACCGGACGTACGTGCTCGCTTTCGAGGACGCGCACACCTACAAGCCGGCGATGCTCGATCTGATCGAGCGACTGGCGACGACGCCCAACGACGGCAGGCGCCGCGTGATGATCCTTGCCCTCGCGCGACCGGAGCTGCTCGACAAGCGATCGACCTGGGGAGCGAGCCTCGTGAACGCCGTCACCATCCGGCTCGATCCGCTCACGATGGAGGAGTCGATCGACCTCGTTCAGCAGGCGGCGGGTGGTCGCATCGAGGACGACGAGGCGAGCCAGATCGCCGAGCGCGCCGACGGCAATCCGTTCTTCATCGTCGAGACGACGGGCATGCTGCTGCCCGATGCGACGGGGCTGCCGTCGCATCGAGGGGCCATCCCGCCGACGGTGCACGCGGCCGTCTCGGCGCGCCTCGACGCGCTGCCACCGAGGCTCCGCGATCTCGCGCGACGCGCGTCGGCGTTCTTCGTCTCGTTCGACCTGGAAGAGCTGCTCGTCGTGGATCCCGGCGCTACCCGGGAGGAGATCGCCGCGCTCGAGGAGGCGGAGATCCTCGTTCACGAGGAAGGCAAACGCGCCTCCGAGCGCTGGCGGGTTCGGCACACCACCGTGAAGGACGTGGCCTACGCGAGCCTTCCCAAACGGGAGCGTGTTCGTCTGCACGAGGCAATCGCCGACCGGTTGCTTTCGACCGGTCACCCGTCGTGGGCCGCCGACCATCTCGAGCTCGCCGCGGTCGCCTCGCTTGATCTGTATCCCGACGACCGGACCACGCCTGAGCGGGCGGCAGACGCGCTGGTCTCCGCCGGCGATCGCGCCAGGCGGCGGATGGAGAGCCGTTCGGCGCTCGACTACTACGGGCGCGCGCTCGGGCTGAGCGGACCGGAGGAACGATGGGGCGTGCGCGAGGCCCGTGCCCTGGCTGGGATGGGGGAGGCCCACTACTGGCTCGGCGAGTACCGCGCTTCCACCGACAAGTGCCGGCGTGCGGTCGAGCTCGGTACGGAGCTCGACGATCCGTTCACGCTCGCGCTCGCGCTGCGGTTCCTGGGCGACATCGCCATCAACGTCGAGGCGGATTTCGATCAGGCGGAGGAGCTCCTGGATCGCTCGCTCCAGGCTGCCGAGCGGATGGGAGAACCCTGGGCGATCGCCCGCACGTTGCTGTTCGCGGGCTGGGTCCCGTGGAACCGGAAGGATTTCGACGAGGCCGAGGCGATCTGGCTCCGGGCGCTCGACGTCGCGGATCCCGATGACGGGTGGTCGCGCGTTCGGGCGTTGAACTCGCTGTCGATCGGTCGTGATAGCCGAGGCGATCTCGACGAGGCTCTCAAGCTGAGCATGGACGCGATGACGCTCGCGGAGCAGATCGGCGACCAGTTCAGCATCGGGATCACGTGCGTTCAGCGCGGTCGGGTGCTGGAAGACCTGGGCAGGTTCCGGGACGCGCTCCCGTGCATCGAGCGCGGGATCACGATCTTCGAGGAGTTCGGTGCGCGGTGGGAGCTCGCGGACGCCATCGCCGAGCGCGGCGACGTCCGCCGCGAGCTCGGTGATCTCGATGGCGCCGAGGATGACCTCATGAAGGCCGTGCGGATCACCGAGGAGCTCGGAGACCGTCAGCTCGGCGGGTGGCTGTGGCGTTCGCTGGCCAAGGTGTCCGATCGCCGCGGCAACGAGCACGAGGCCGCCGAACGGCGGCGACGGTCACGCGAGGCGCAGACGTTTCTCGAGCGCTCGCTCGAGGGCGTCGCCACGTCGCAAACCTGATCGGTTAGCCGCCGAGGCGCTTCTCGAACCAGTGGTGCGCGTAGGCCTCCTCGTTGAACGGAGGTACCTCGACGTAGCCCGACGAGCGGTAGAGGGCGATGGCCTCGGTGAGCGACTCGTTCGTCTCGAGCCGGACGATGCGACTGGCGTGGCGTGCCGCTTCGCGCTCGAGCTCCCAGAGGAGCCGACGTCCGACGCCGAGTCCGCGGACGGACGGAGCGACCCACATGCGTTTGAGCTCGGTCGGCGCTCCGTCGTGGAATTTCAGAGCGCCGCATCCAATGGGTTCGGTTCGGAGGGTGGCGACGAGCAGCAGACCTCTCGGCGTTCGCAGCTCGTCGTCGTCCGCGGAGATGCTCGCCGCGGGGTCGAAGCCCACGTCGAACCGGCGGTCGAGCTCCGCGAAGTACTCGCGCATGCAGTACCGGGCTTCGGGATCGGCGGGGTCGGTGGGGCGGATGTCGATCATCGCCGCCGTCAGGAGGCGTTCGACGTCCCCCATCGCTGCCACGAGTCGTTCCCGCTGCACCGCGTTGAGCGGAGCGAGGAACGATTCCGCGAGCGCGTCGCTCCGTTCGTCGAGGACGGCTCGCTCGGCGAGGCCCGCTTCCGTGAGTCGAACGGTCCTTATGCGGCGGTCGTGCTCATTCGGTTCGCCGGTGGCGAGACCGGCCTGCTCGAGAGACCGAAGCAGGCGGCTCAGGTAGCCGGAGTCGAGGTCCAGACGCGACCGAAGGGCTCGCACGTCGCAGCCATCCGGCCCAATCTCCCAGAGCACCCGGGCCTCTCCGAGCGGACGGTCGCGCGAGAGAAAGTGGTCGTCGAGCGCTCCGACGCGTTCGGTCACCAGGCGGTTGAACCGCCGAACCTGTCCAACTGCCACGCCATCCATCCTCTGACCTTAGTCAGAGGATGGACATCGCGCAAGTCGGATCAGTTCCCCGTCGCCACCTTCCACAGGTAGCCGTCGGGGTCCGCGAAGTAGCCGAAGTACCCCCACTGCGTGGCGCCGGCCTCCTTGACTATGTCACCGCCGGCCGCGATGGCTTTCTTCATGACTTCGTCCACGGCGTCCTTCGAGTCGACGATGTAGTGGAACGAGACGCCGCGGAACCCGGAACCCTCCGGCGACACGCCGGCGTCTTGCGCCGCGGCTTCGCGCGGGTAGAGCGCGAGCGAGGACGATCCCGCGCCGAGGTTCAGCGCCACGAAGTGCGGATAGTCCTGCGCGATCTCGCAGCCGAGTCCTTCGGCGTAGAACTTCTTGGATCGGTCGAGGCTCTCGACCCCGATCATGACGGTAGTGAGCTGTACGGCCATAGCCCTCTCCTTTCACCCTTTTCAGCCGACGTCGCCTCTATGACGGATGGCGCCACAAGGACGTGACGATGACACGTTGTCCCGGTACATCTCAGGGGGACATCACGGGATCTCCTCGGCCTCGGAATACCAGACCAGCTAGGGCGGTCTCTTCGTACGTAACCACGACCTCACGTGACGAGGTGCGCCAGCGTTGATGCGGACAGAACTCAATGGCTGAGCGAACGGAGATGCGCCGGCGCGCGTTGATCGAGACCGCCGCCGGGACGCGACACGAGGCGTTCGGGCTGCAGGAGTGGGGTCTGCTCGCCGCCGCGGCGACGATCTGGGGCTCGTCGTTCCTGCTGATCGAGATCGGCCTCGATCATTTCGGTCCGGGAGTGATCGCGTGGGCTCGTGTGGCCGTGGGCGCCGTGGCGCTCGCCGTGCTGCCGAAGGCTCGGCGGCCCGTCGACCGCACCGACCTCCCGAGGATCGCCCTCCTCGGCGTGCTGTGGATGGGCGCTCCGCTGCTGCTGTTCCCGATCGGGCAGCAATGGATCGACTCGTCGCTCGCCGGGATGATCAACGGAGCGGTCCCGATCTTCGCCGCGATCACCGCGGCGTTCCTCCTTCGAAAGCCTCCGGGTCGTCGACAGCTCGCGGGCGTTGCGATCGGCTTTGCCGGCGTGCTGGCCGTGCTGTGGCCGACCGCGCGCGACGCCGAGGTCACCGCGCTCGGCGCGGCGCTCGTTCTCCTCGCGGTCATGTGCTACGGCGTGGCGCTGAACATCGCGGTGCCGCTGCAACAGCGGAACGGAGCGCTTCCCGTGTTGCTTCGCGCTCAGCTCGTCGCGCTCGTGGTGCTCGCCCCGGCCGCGCTCTACTCGTTGCCCGACTCGGAGTTCGCATGGTCGAGCGCGGTGGCGATCGGCGCGCTCGGCTTCTTCGGAACGGGATGGGCGTTCGTGGCGATGGCCACCCTCGTGGGTCGGGTGGGGGCGACGCGAGGATCCGTCGCCACATACCTCATCCCCGTCGTGGCGATCGCGCTGGGCGTCGTCTTCCTTGACGAGGTGATCGAACTCATCTCGCTCGTCGGAACGGCCCTGGTTCTCGCCGGCGCGTACCTCACGAGCCGAGCCGAAGCTGGTGCGCACGACCCCCGGGAGTGACGGGAGGCGAGGGCATGGCGAAGACCAAGCGACCGGGGAAGGCTCCGACCGCGGTGTCATCGCGGCGCCGTCGATGGCCGCGCCGTATCGGGGGCGTGGCGCTCGTCGTCGTGACCCTCGTGCTCGGTATGTGGGTCTGGGCCTGGGCATCTGTCGACAGGTCCACGATGGCGCGAGCGATGTGGTGGATGGAGGCGGACATCGACGATCAGTACCGGTTCCCCGCGCGGACGATCCCGGCCGGTGAGGATCCCAGCCCGTTGGCCGAAGGTCCCGAGGTCGATGGTCTCGAGCCGCCCGCTGACTCGACATCCCGCGACTTCGACGGTTTCCTTCGCCGAACCGGTACGCGCGCGTTCCTGATCCTGCACGAGGACCGATTGGTGTACGAACGCTACTTCGACGGCGCCGATCGACAGAGTCGGCACACCTCGTTCTCGGTGGCCAAGTCGTTCCTGTCCACGCTGGTCGGCATCGCCATCGACGAAGGGCTCATTGGTGACGTGACCGATCCCGTGACCGAGTACGTTCCCGAGCTCGCGGAACGAGATCGCAGGTTCGAGTCGATCAGGCTTCGAGATCTCCTGGCGATGTCGTCGGGACTTCGTTACGTGGAGCAGGATCTCCCGGTGCCGTGGGGCGACGACATCAACACGTATTACGGCGTCGACCTTCGAGCGCTCGCTCTGGAGGACACGGAGATCCTCGGTCCGCCCGGGGAGGAGTGGCTGTACAACAACTACAACACGTTGCTCCTGGGGATGGTGATCGAGCGCGCCACCGGCATGTCCGTTTCCGAGTACATGAGCACCAGGTTGTGGATCCCCCTGGGAGCGGAGTACGACGCGACGTGGAGCCTGGATTCGGACGCGTCGGGCTTCGAGAAGATGGAGAGTGGTCTCAACGCGACCGCGGTCGACTACGCGCGGTTCGGCCGGTTGTTCCTCCACGAGGGTGAGTCGAACGGCACTCGTGTCGTCTCGAAGGACTGGGTGCGCGAGGCGACGGCGGCCGACGTGACGACCGACCCGGCGGGGCACTACCAGTACTTCTGGTGGATCGACATGCAGCGGCTCGATAGGTTCTACGCGCTCGGCAACTTCGGTCAATACGTGTACGTCGCACCCGACGCCGATGCCGTCATCGTTCGCCTCGGACGCGACTGGGGAGTGGAGAACGACACGTGGATCGCCACGCTCCGAGACATCGCGGACCAGCTGGCGGCCGACGCGTCGTGATCAGTCGGGGAGCAGTGGCACCGACATTCCACTGTCTCTGCCGAGGAGCACAGCGCGGGTGATCGCTCCCGAACCGAACCGCTCGCGAACGCCGTCGAGCGCCGTATCGATCGGGTGGGCGAGCGCACGGTCGAACGGCAGCGCGAGCTGGATCGCGTCGTCACGGTCGAGGTTGCCGAGCGTCACGCCGATCAGGGTGATCCCCTGGTCTCTGATCATCGGCATGGCTCCGGCGAGGAGTTCTCTCGCGGTGACGAGGATCGCTCGAGTCTCGGCGGTCGCCTCCGGCAGCGTGTGCGATCGCGTCGCGCGAGAGAAGTCGTCGAACCGCAGCCGGAGAACGATCGTCCTGCACACCCGGTGCGCCGTTCGAAGCCTTCGTCCGAGTCGATCGACGATCGCGACGAGATCGGCATCAAGCAACTCCGGCGACCTTCGCCTGCGCCCGAGCGCGCGCTGCGACCCCATCGAGTGACGGCGACGTCCCACCTGCACGGGCCGAGGGTCGCGGTTGTGCGCCAGCGCGTGCAGGTGGCGTCCGGCCGCCCTCCCGAGCATCCGGACCAGTGACGCCTCGCCCAGTCGTGCTACCTGCTCCACGATCGTGATGCCCTTGTCGTTGAGCTTCGACGCGGTGACCGGCCCGACGCCCCACAGCGCGTCGACCGGGAGCGGGTGAAGGAACTCGAGCTCGGCTTTCGGCGGCACGACGAGGAGGCCGTCGGGCTTGGCGACGGCGCTGGCCACCTTGGCGAGGAACTTCGTCCTGGCCACGCCAACGGTGATCGGTAAGCCCACCTTCTCCCTGACATCCTCACGCAGGCGTATCGCGATCTCCGTGGGCGTGCCCGAAATCCACCGCAGGCCGCCGACGTCGAGGAAGGCCTCGTCGATGGAGATGCCCTCGACGAACGGCGTGGTGTCGTAGAACACCTCGAACAGGGCCTTGCTCGCGTCGCTGTAGGCGTCCATCCGGGGGCGAACGACCACCGCGTGGGGGCAGAGGTGGCGGGCGAGCGCTTCGCCCATCGGCGTGCGGATGCCGTAGGCCTTGGCCTCGTAGCTGGCTGCGAGCACCACGCCGCCGCCGACGATGACCGGCCGTCCGCGCAGACGCGGGTCGTCCCGCTGCTCCACCGATGCATAAAAGGAATCGACGTCAGCGTGCAGGATCGTCGCGTCGCCGGGCACGAACGTATGTTCGCATGCCGTGAAGACGTCATGGCTCACACGAGCGGCGGCAGATGACTCTCGGTCGAGCGGAGGTCACAGGTGGGCGAGCAGGCGCTCCAGCGGTCGCGGAACTCGGGGTAGATCCAGAGCCTCGACGAGCAATGGCGCGATGCGGATCTTCCGCCGCTGAACGTGCCGATGAATCGTCGAAGCTGATCCTCGATGGCGCGTCCTCGCCAGGCGGGCTGCCTCTGGAACGTGCAAAAACGATCCCCGCTCGCCCTATGAGTAGAGGATCCCTTCCACCAAGGCGGTCCCGAGGGAGCGGATCAGCTCGTCCTCGAGGTCTGCGACGCAGACGTAGAAGCCGAGTCGTTCCATGTCATGGCTCGTGAGATTGGAACCGAGACCAGCACGCTCGAGGCCCCCCGTCGGAACTGGTCTTCCTCCGTCGTGGCGCGCCGATCGCCCGTTCCTAAGGTTGCTCAGGGACGCGAGGAGGGCTCGTCTCGCGCTAGATCTCGGCTCTCGTGACCGTCACCGCCCGGGACCTGCCCGTTATCCGCGAGCGCTTTTCGTTCGCCTTCTCCGAGATACGCGGCGGCCTGCAGGGTGAAGAGCTCCGCGTAGAGCCCGTCGTGGCGCATCAGCTCCTCGTGCGTGCCGTTCTCGGCGACCCTGCCCGCCTCGAGGACGTAGATCCGGTCGGCCGGCCGAACCGACGAGAACCGATGCGAGATCAATAGAACGGTCCGGCCCGAGAGGAATGAACGGATCCGGCGGAAGAGCTCATGCTCGGCGCGAGGATCGAGCGCGGCAGTGGGCTCGTCGAGGATGACGAACGGGGCGTCGCGGAACAGCGCCCGGGCCAGTGCCACGCGCTGCCATTCGCCGACCGAGAGGTCGGTCCCACCGATGAACTCGGGACCGAGGATCGTTTCGTACCCCTTCGGAAGCGTTGCCAGCCGACCGTCTGCGCCGGCCTGCTCGGCGGCTTCGCGGATCGCCTCCAGGTCGTGCACCGCATCTGGCCGACCCAGGCCCACGTTCTCCCGTGCTGTCAGGTGGAATCGACCGAAGTCCTGGAAGATCACGGCGACCTGACGGCGGAGCTCGTCCGGATCGATCGTCGCCGTGTCGACGCCGTCCCATCTGATCGTGCCGTGCGAAGGGCGGTACAGACCGGCGATCAGCTTGGCCAGGGTGGTCTTTCCCGATCCGTTCTCGCCGACGAGCGCCACGACCTCCCCGGAGTCGATCGACAGGGAGACGTCCGTTAACGCCGGCGTGGAACCGCTGGGGTAGGTGAACGTGACGTCTTCGACGTCGATCCGCCGCAGCCCGTCCGGCCCTCGTCCCGTCGGTCGCGCCGCTTCGGCAGCGGGGATGAGCTCCAGGAAGGTCCGGTAGTCGTCGAGATACAGCGACGCCTCCGACAGCGTTCCCGCGGAGTACCCGGCCTCGGTCAGCCTCGCGCCGACGATCGCCACGCCCGCCAGAGCGATCCCCGCCTGCGACAGCGACACACCCCCGCTGAGGGTGAGCCAGGCGACGAGCAGCAGGGTGAGCACGACGATGGCACCGATGGCGAGATTCGCCAAGAACGAGAAGCGGAGGTGCCGCCGGGCCAACTGTCGCAGCTCGTGGATCCGCTCGTCGTAGAGGAGCTCGTATCTGGATCGCAGGTAGGGCGCGAGGCCGAACGCGCGGACCTCCTTCGCCGCGTCGCGTCCGGTGAGGATCTTCGCCAGATGGTTGCGCTCCCGGTCGCGCGGCGTGATCCGCCAGAAGAACCGGAAGAAGCTCTCGCCCCGACGCGAGGCGACCAGCCACGCCGGGAGGAACACGATGGCGATCATCGGTACCAAGAGCGGCTCGATCGCGATCAGCGCGATCGTCACGCCGATCACACCAATCGCCGCCCTCGCCAGGCCGGACACGCCGAAGACCAGGTTCATCGGTTGATTGCGAGCACTCCTTGCCCGCTCCAGGCGGTTGTGGAAATCCGGATCGTCGAAGACGATCAGGTCGACCTTGGTGGCCACGTCGAGGAGTCGTTCCTCGACGTAGCGCGCCACGACCTCGCCCAGGAGCTCTTGGCGCTCGCGCTGGATCGCGGACGCGATGAACAGCGCCGTGGCGACCGCCCCGACCGCCAGGGCCCACGGAACGATCGACATCACCGACGCGTCCCGGCGTGCAGCGGCGAGCAGCGCCTGGAGGGCCTGCTGTCCGATCACGAGTTGCGCGACGATCCCCACCCCACCGACGAGCTGAAGCGCCGTGGAGAGCAGAAAGTCGCTGCGGCTCGCATCGAGCAGCATCCGGATGCCCTCACGGACGAGGCTCGGCACGCGGCCGACCTGGATCTTCTTGTCGGGATCGGGCTGAAGGTCGAAGAGCGTCGGGGCGGAGGAAGCTTCGTCGGTCATGCCATCACTATCCCGCACGATCCAAGTGGGTTCCTACCCGCGCGGCCCGGGCGCCGTCGCGCCGCGACGGGCGGTCAGTCTTGGAGGAGCGAGGAGGGCAACCGTTGATGGCGTTCGCTCGCCGCTTCGGTCCAGCGCGTCGCAGCCGCGCCGTTCAATCGTCGTGGCACCGTCGTGATGGTGTAGCGATCGGGCGTGATCGACCGCAGCTCCTCGGGGAGGACGGGGAACGATACGGTCGCCTCGGCCCGCGCGCGCGGCGAATAGGGAGCCACGATCGTCGCACCGGGGCCGTTGCGAGATGGATCGAGCATGACGCGTCCCTTGCGATTCACCTTGCGGAACTCGGAGGTCACCAGGTCGGGTCGCCGTCCGGCGACGATCGTGGTGAGCCCGGTGGCAGCGTGCCGGAGCTGCTCGGGCGACGTGTGCCGCACGACGGGGACGACGACGTGAAGTCCCTTGCCGCCGGTCGTCTTCACCAGGGCGGTCAGGCTGAAGTCGCCGAGGACCTCGAGGACCAAGAACGCTACCTCCACGGCGGCGTCGAACGCGTCGTCGGGCGGATCGATGTCGACGACGAACAGGTCGGGTCGCTCCAGCCGGTCTCGCCGGACCGGCGCCGGATGGAATTCCAGCGCGGCCTGGTTGCCCAGCCACGCCAGCGTGGCCGCGTCGTTGCACACGGTGTAGGCGACGTCGCGCTTGGCGCTGGGTGCCGGGATGGTGACGGTTTTGATCCACGACGGTGCATAGGCCGGCGTCTGCTTCTGGAAGTGGCGCTGTCCGTCGACGCCGTCCGGCGCTCGGATCACCGTGAGGGGTCGCTCTCGTAGCCACGGGAGCATGTGCTCGGCCACGGCGTCGAGATAGTCGACGAACGCCTGCTTGGTGATGTCGAGCGTGGGCCAGAGCAGTTTGTCGGGTCGAGTGATCTCCACCTTTCGAGTCATGCGGCCATCACGCTCGCTCGCGGACGACCTGATCCGGCCGCTTGTCGTCTCGGAGACCGAGATAGCGCGGATGTCGCAGCTTGCCGTCGGGGGTCCACTCGCTAAAGCCGACCTGGGCGACCAGCTTTGGCTTGACCCAGTGCACGCCCTTCAAGGTCAGTCCTTTCGTTTCGGCGACCGACGGAGTCGCCTGTTCGAGCGGGGCAAGACGCTTCGTGAGCATGGCGAGCTCGCGCTCGCCGAAACCGGTCCCCACCTTCCCGCCGAACCGTAGCTGGCCGTCCTCGAAGTAGCCGACCAGCAGCGCGCCGAGTCCGGAGCGCGATCCGTGGGGCTCGGTCCAGCCGACGACGACGAACTCCTGCTCGTTCACGCACTTGAACTTCAACCAGTCGTTGGAGCGCGCATGCGTGTAGGGCGACGCGGCGCGCTTGGCGATGAGGCCCTCCCATCCCTTCGCGCAGGCTGCGCGGAACGCGACCTCTCCGTCCTCGTCGAGGTGCTGCGAGTAGCGGATCGGGTCCTCGAAAGTGATCACCTCGTGCAGGACCGATTTCCGTGCGACGAGGGGCAGCGCCGATAGGTCGTATCCATCGAACCAGATCAGGTCGAACAGGTAGAAGTACACGGGCACGGCCGCCACGAGCGCCGCGCTCGGTCTCGAGTTCTGCATGCGCTCTTGCAAGCGCGTGAACGATGTGACTTCTCCTTCGAAGGCCACGATCTCGCCGTCCGCGATGAGCGGCGCGCCGTTGTGCCGCAGGATCGCGCCCATCAGATCGGGGTAGTGCGACGTCCGGTCCTTCTCGTTCCTCGTGATCAGCCGAACCGTCGACCGCCGCCTCCACAGGAGCGAGCGCTGACCGTCGAGCTTGGGTTCGAACACCCACGCGGGACTGGAGAACGCCTGCTTGGCCAGGGTGGCGAGCATCAGCGGCGTGAAGCTCGGCATGGCCGCTCGACGGAGTAGGCGCCGATCAGATGCATCGAGTTGCGCGAGTGCCGGGTGCATCTCGGTCTGAACGTATCCGACGGAGCTAGGAACAGGTTGCCCGTGAGCTTGCCTTTACGATGCGCTCGTGCCGAGGGCCTACTCCGCCGCCGAGCTTGCCGACGAAGCGGCATGTCCGGAGGAGCGCATCCATTGGTTGGCCGGGCTTCGGCTGATCACCCCGGACGAGCGCGGCCGGTTCACGTTCGGCGCGGTGCTCGTGGTCAAGATGGTGTCGGCTCTGCTCGGGTCCGGCGTGCCGGCCGAGTCGATCGAGCGCGCCGCGAACGAAGGATTCCTCAAGTTCCAGCGCACGGATGAGTACCTTCCATACGAGCCCGGGCCCAGATCCGGGCGGACGTTCGCGGAGTTCCAGGCGAGCGCGGGTCCGAGGGCCGAGCTGCTTCCCGCGGTCTACGAGGTGCTCGGCCTTCCCAAGCCCGATCCCGGAGCGCCGATCCACGAAAACGAGGAGGAGCTGTTCGAACGCTTCCTTGATGCATGGTCAATGACGCCGGACGAGGACGCCTTGCTCCGGGCGGCAAGGTTGATGGCACAAGGGGTTCGTGCCGTGCTGCTCGGCTGGGTGGATCTTTGGGACGAGCAGCTCGCGAAGCCGGCGCGCGAAAGATTGTTCCGCGGTGAGCTGGAGGAGTTTCCCGACGACGTCCGCGTCGGACTCACGAAGGCAACGAACCTCGCGCCGGAGATGTTCACGTGGCTGAGCGCTCGGTACCTCGAGCACCGGAGCGTGAACGGGATCGTCGAGGGGTTCGAGCGGTTCCTTGCCACCAAGGGGTTGGCGCCGATACCTGCGCCGCCGAGCCCGCCGGCGATCGTATTCGTGGACCTTTCGAGCTTCACGCGCTTTACGCGCGAGCGCGGCGACGAGTCGGCGGTCGTCGCGGCGACGTCCCTCCAGCGGCTCGCTGACGCCACCGCCACGCGTCACGGCGGGCGACTCGTGAAGCTCCTCGGTGACGGCGCGATGTTGCAACTGCCTCATCCGACCACCGGCGTCGAAGCGGCGCTCGATCTCGTCGGAACCATGAACGGCGAAGGAGTGCTCTCGTCACACGCCGGCGTCCACGCCGGGCCTGTCATCGAACGCGATCTCGACGTCTTCGGGCAGACCGTCAACCTGGCTTCGCGGATCGCGGATGCCGCTGCCCCAGGCGAAGTCCTTGTGAGCGATGTCGTCGCCGAGTCAGCCGGCCACGCGTCATTCGCGTTCGAACGGATCGATGACGCAGACCTGAAAGGCGTTCCGGGTCCGGTCGCTCTCTATCGGGTCATTCGATGAGCATCGAGCAGCTCGACGCAGCTATCGCCGGCGATAGGCCACTCCGCGCGACGGGCACGATCCTGCTCGGCGAGCTGCCGGGTGGTCACTCGATCGACGTGCCGTTCACGGTGCTCCGTGGGCGTGAGCGCGACCCGGTCGTGTGGATGATGGCCGCCCGCGACGGCGACGAGGTGCATGCGACGCTGCTCGCCATGGATCTCCAACGTCGACTCTCGCCCGAGATGATCAACGGCTGCCTCATCGTGTTGCCGATCGGGAACGTGCCCGGGTTCGGCGTGCTGAGCCGCGAGCACCCGCTCGCCCCGACCTATCTCGAGCGGGAGATGGACGAGCGGTTCTTCGAGATCATGTCCGCCCGCGGTGGCTCGTTCATCGATCTGCATTCCGCGGGCGTCCCGTCCGACACGGTCGATTGGACGCTTCGGGTCGACGGAGACGAGACGGCCGCGCAGATGGCGAGCGCGTACGGCTCTCCATTCGTGTACGTGCACCGCATCGGATCGGGCGAAGGACTCGACGCGAGCCTGCTCGACGACGCGCTGTTCGTTCGCCTGTCGCGCGCCGGGTTGCCGTCGATCCTGATCGAGGCGGGCGGAGGACTCCCACCTTCGCCGGAAACCGTTCGGCGAGCGGCTTCGGGGGTCGAGTACGTCCTGCGCGCACTCGGTTCTCTTCCCGGAGACGTTGCCCCAACGTCCGGCCAGGAGGAGTTACGCGGATTTCGGATCGTCGCGCCCGCGCGAGGTGGGATTCTCGAGGACGCGACGACGCTCGGCGAGAGAGTTGAGGCCGGTCACGTTCTGGGACGAGTCGTCGACCCGTACGGCGGCCTCGTTGAGGAGATCGTTGCGCCGGTGGGCGGAGTCGTCCTCACGGTGCCGGTGAACCCCGCGATCGGCACCGGCACATGGGCATTCGAGATCGGCTGGTAGCGACCGAGGCCCGGCCTGGCTACGTCTGCTCGCGTCGTTGAATCCAACAAAGGCAGAACGGATGCCCGGCAGGATCCGCGTATACCTGGAAGTTATCGGGCGAGTCTGCGTCCTCAGCAGCCGGCTTGAGCACCTTTGCACCCAGCGAGACGACATGATCGTGGGCTTCCGCGAAGTCGTCGACCCACAGGTCGAGGTGGATCTGTTGCTCGGGTGTGCCCTCCGGCCAGTCGGGCGGGATGTGGTTTGGCGCCAGCTGAACCCCGACCCGCGGTTCACCGTCGACCATCACCATGTGCCAGTCATCCTCGGCATCAACGGTGCCGTCGAGCACCCCGGCCCAGAAGGTGCTCTCTGCCGCGAGGTCTGACGCGTCGAACACGACGACCTGACGATTGATGCGCATCGCGATACCCCTTCTAGTGGAGCCCGGCTTAGTCGCATGTTCCTCAGGCGGTTCCTGGATCGTACTTCGTGACGAGTGTGCAGGGACGCGTCGTGTGCATCGGCAACCGTATGAGCCACCCAACGCGTACGCCTGGCGAGCCCGCTTCGAAGGTCAATGACCGCCGCACCGCTTCTCGAGCGCATCGAATCTTGCCTCGATCGCGCCGGGTAGCTCCGCCGCAATTCGCTCTGAGCCGCGTTCGACGATGCCCGTTAGAACGAGTATGGCCTCTTGAGCCGCGTCTTCCTGCGAAAGCCAAGAGGGCCGCAAGCAGATTCCAGTGAGCACGGCCACCGCCGCATGGGCGCGAGTGAGCTCCGAGATTACGCCCTGATCACCTTCCTGCGCTCGCGAGGCTAGGGCAGTCACGTCGCCGTCAAAGTTCACGGCATCCACCACAGTCTCCATTACGAACTGCAGCGCGGGTTGATCCATGCGCGGGATGCTACGACCGCCATGCTGCTATCCGCCCTGACTTCCGCCGCCGCCCATCGTGCCTGCCCTGGTCAAGCCTCACGATCCGCGGATAACGTTCCGTGCGTCGTACCTCAGGCGAGGCCACGCTCGTCCAGCAGTGGACGGGAAACGTCACTCGTGCAGCGGGAGACCTTCCTGACGCGGAAGTTGATCGCATCCGAGTTCATGACGCTCGACGGCGTCATGGAGGCGCCGGGGCAGGAACAGCACCCCGACGGCAAGAACGCTTGGGCGCTCCAGCACGCAACCGAGGACATGCAGCGGTTCAAGGTGGAGGAGGTCTTCGCCGTCGACGCGATTCTGCTTGGGCGCGTGACCTATCAGATCTGGGCGGCGTTCTGGCCGTCGGCTCCTCGTGACTATGGCTTGGCCGACAGGATCAACAGCCTTCCGAAATACGTCGTCTCGAATAGTCTCAAGGAGCTCGCGTGGGAGAACTCGACGCTCCTGAGCGGAGACGTCGCAGAGGAAGTCAGAAAGCTCAAGGACCAGCCGGGTGGGGACATTCTGATCTCCGGCAGTGCCGACTTGGTCGATACGTTGACGGACCACGGCTTGATCGACGAGTACCGGATCGCGGTCTACCCGGTTCTCCTGGGTAGCGGCAAGCGCCTGTTCCGTTCCAAGGCGCCAATCACCTATATGCGGCTCCGCGAAACTCGCGCGTTCGCGTCGGGCATCGTCCTGCTGTCGTACGAACCGGCCGGGGACGAACCCACCAGCCCATACGTCGACGCGTTCGCGTGGACGAAGGAGCAGATCCGATCGCTCGACGCAGCCGAGAACGTGGATCGTGTGCTCGCCACTGTTCTGTTCACAGACATCGTCGACTCGACGCGCCGGGCGGCTGCCGTGGGGGACCGCGACTGGCGCAAGATACTCGACCGACACGACCAGGCGGCGAGGAACGAGGTCGAGCGGTTCCATGGCAATCTCGTCAAGACGACGGGCGACGGCATCCTCGCCACATTCGATGCGCCGACGCGGGCCCTCCGATGCGCCTTCGCGCTCATGGACACGGTCTCGGAGCTCGGACTCCGTTTACGCGCCGCCATCCATACGGGTGAGATCGAGATCCTCGATGGCGACGTCGCTGGGATCGGCGTGCACATCGCCTCACGCGTTTTGGACGAGGCGACCGACGATCAGATTGTCGTGACGCGGACGGTTCGGGAGCTCGCCACAGGTACGGACCTGCGATTCGAACCGGTCGGCTCGACCGGCCTCAAAGGCGTACCCGGCGAGTGGGAGCTGTTCAGAGCGTCGACCGGTTGAGCGACGAGCAGAGCGCCTAAGCGCACTCTCGACGATGAACCCGCGCGAACTCCTGGAGTCGGATCTGACACGTCGAGCAAAGTTCGTCGGGACGGACCGTTGCTTGTCCACCGACGAACGCGCGGAGATACACACGCGCGAGGTGTTGAGTGCATCGCGGACACAGACTCGGGTGAGAGACGTAGCGGGTCGTGAGTCGACGGTACGAAGCTGATCGTCGCGAGTCAATCGCCCAACCTGGCCACGGCCAAACGGTCGACACCCGACCAATGCGCTCGTACATCGATTTGGAGGACCGACGCTGTCACACGGAGGTGCTTCGTCTCCACGTGCACCGAAACGCGCGCCGGCCTCGAGCAGTTCGCCTCTCGCTCGTTCACGTTCAATCGCTGAAGAACTCCTGTACCGCTTCGGCGATGACCGCCGGGTCGACGTCGTGCGTCTGCCCCTCGAGCACTCGGATGTGGCCGTCGGGGATGGCCGCAGCGAGCGCCTCGGCGGTCTGGCGCATCCAGGGGATCGCGGTTCCGGCGATCACGAGCGTGGGCGCCTTGACCAGCGCCGCCCGCTCCGTCGACAGCGAGTAGTCGCCCATGATCCGCGCGTCGTACGCGAGGGTGTGGGCGATCGCCTCTTGTCCCGCCCAGAACGGAGCGGTGCGCGCCTGGGCCACGAACTCCGGGGGCATTCCCACGACCTTCGCCATGAAGAACTCGACCGCATCACCCCGCCGGCCCTCGGCGACCATGCGTTCGTACTGCTCCACCTGATCTCCGGGAGGACGCGGGAAGCCCTCCGGGATGAACGGCGGCTCCCACAGCGCCAGCTTGTCGATCGGCAGTCCCGATGCCGCGGCCTCGAGCGCGAGCGCCGCACCAGATGATGTGCCGTAGACGAACGCCGAACCTCCCGCCGCGGCGATGACGGCGTCGAGATCCTCGATCTCGCGCTCGATCGCGTAGGGCAGCGTGTCGCCGCTGTCACCTCGGCCGCGCCGGTCGTAGTTGAACGTCGTGAACCGAGTGGCCAGGTGTCCCGCGACCGGGGCGTTCGCCATCCGGTCGGTGGACCCGCCCGAAACCAGAATCACCGGGGACCCCTCGCCGAGGCGATCGAACCCGATCGTGGTTCCGTCCTTCGAACGGACGTTCTCCATGACCCCTCCTTCCAGCCTCTCTACTTCACCTTCCCCAACTCCCCTTGATGAGACACGGCGGGGGCGGAAACTCATCGGTCCCGGGAAGGAGGTTTCGGCTCAGGGCGGCAGGAAAAAGGCCCGCCCGGGCAACGGACGCTAGTCGTCCAGGCTTCCCATGGACAGGTTGACGGTCGTCCCCGTCATCCCGCTCGCGTTGTCGGAAGCCAAGAAGACGGCCGTGTTCGCCAGCTCCGGGAGCGTCGAAAGCCGGCGTGTGTGGGTCTTGCTCGCGGCCAACTCCGTGAACGCCTCGTAAGTCATCTCCGATGCCTTGGCGCGAGGCTCGTACGCCTCCTTTAGCGCATTTGTCTCCGGGATGCCCTGCGGTCGCAGTCCGACCACGCGGATGCCGTGCGACGCGAGCTCGGCGGACAGCTGTCGAGTGAGCGCCTCTTTGGCGGCCATCGCCGGACCGAAGCCTCCCGCCGTTGGGTACCCAGTCCGCGACTGGAGGGTAGTGAGAGTCATGATCACCCCCGATCGGGTTGCGATCATCTGCCGGGCGGCCGCACGTGCAGTCAGGAAGTACGACGCCGTGAACATGGTGATCGGCAATGAGAACCGCTCGACGTCGATCTCGACGAGAGGCATACCGATGAGGTTCGTACTCGGGATCCCGACCGCGTTGAACGAGATGTCGACACGACCAGCCTTGTCGACCACGGACTGGAGGTGCTCGTCCACGGCCTGCTCGTCGAGTGCGTCGACCTCCGCCGACTCGGCGGATCCGCCCGCTGCGACGATTTCCTTGGCGACGATCTCGACGGGTTCCAGGGTTCGCCCCGTGAGGTAGAGCCTGGCTCCCTCGCGCGCGAAGGCACGTGCGATGGCACCACCGACCGCACCTCCCGCACCGTAGATCACCGCAACCTTGTCTTTCAGCATCATCTTGGGTTTCTTTCTGTAGAGCCGTCGACGATGCAGACACCAAGACCTGTGGCAAGTTGGCGCACGCGACCGCCCAGTTCGTCCCTCGGCCGGTGTCTATCCAAGAGTGGATGAGGAGCGAACGAGGCGTGAGGGTAGGGTGCGAACGTGACGACCGATCTCATCGGAATGGCGAAGGCGGGGAACGCCGACGCATTTCAGGAGCTGGTCGAGCCGTACCGGCGCCAGCTGCTCGTGCACTGCTACCGGATGCTCGGATCATTCCAGGACGCCGAGGACGCCCTCCAGGACACACTCTTCGCCGCGTGGCAGGCCCTCCAAGGCTTCGGCGGACGCGCTTCCATCCGCACGTGGCTGTATCGCATCGCCACCAATCGATCGCTCAACGCACGTCGCTCGGCGAGCCGACGCCCGGCCACGGAGTGGCAGTTGCCGCAGCTTGACCCGCCCGAACCGACCCGGCTGGGCGAGATCGCATGGCTCGAGCCGTTCCCAGACGCCCTCCTGGAGGGAGCGATCGACGCGCCGCTCGGTCCCGAAGCCCGCTACGAGCAGGCCGAATCGATCTCCCTGGCGTTCGTGACCGCTCTTCAAGTCTTGCCGCCTCGCCAGGTCGCCGTGCTGATCCTGCGCGACGTCCTCGGGTTCCACGCCAACGAGGTAGCGGACATGCTGGACTCGACCGTCGAATCGGTGAACAGCGCCCTCAAACGGGCGCGCCGCGGCCTGGAGCGCCGACGGGCGCGGCCCACCGACCGCGAACCGCCTCCTGCGCCCGGCTCATCCTCCGAGGAGGCGATCGTCGCGAAGTTCGTCGGCGCGTGGGAGTCCGCCGACGTGGACTCGCTCGTGGCCGTTCTAACGGACGACGTCTTCATCTCGATGCCACCGATGCCCTTCGAATACGAGGGTCGAGACATCGGTGGGCGCTTCCTGGACAGCCTCTTCAAGACGGGCCGAAGGCACGACCTCGTGCCGACGCGCGCGAACGGCCAGCCGGCGTTCGGTTCCTACCTGCGCAGCGCAACCGGCGTCCGCCACGGGGTTGGCCTGTACGTCCTGACCCTCAGCGGCGAGCGGATCGGCGCCATGACTCGATTCGACAACAGTGTGCTCCCGGCCTTCGGGCTCCCGCGGTCGCTCCCGGGCCGATAAGCACGGCGATCGCCGTGGCCCGAAACAAGGATCAGGGAAGACTGCTCAAATCTCGCGGCCGTTCATCGGGCTCCCACGGACGCCAGCGCGGCCGCCACCGCGGAACGGCTCGCCGATACGTCTCGTACTGGGATCCGTAGCGGTGAAGAAGGATGGGCTCCTCGTACCAGTAGACGAAGGCCGCCGTCGTGCCAAGGAAAAGGGCGGCGTACGCGAGCAGCTCAAGTCGGCCGAGAAGCAGCGCCTGTCCGACGATCGTTGCCGCCACCGCCAGGTACATCGGGTTCCGGACGTATCGATAGAGCCCGCCGACGACGAGTCGCTCCGTGGGCGCGATCGGCGCGGGTGTTCCTCGACCCTCGGTAACGAACCGGGCGAAGGCTCCAATCAGTACCGCCGCCCCGACGACTATCAGCACGAGTCCTACAAGACGGATCACGGGGTGCAGGGGTGGCTCGCGACCGCGCCAGCCCGTAAGGAGCCAGGGGACGACGCCGGCGGCAGTGCCGGGGACGAGGACGAGGAAGATCGCCGTTCCTACTGCGGCCGCGTTCCTTCGCACTTACGGAATCGTAGGCGGGGTGGCGACGCGGTTCGGTGGCCGCTATCCGGGCAGGTGTTTCTCGGCCCAGCGGGTGATCTGTTCCAGAGCCGGCAGTAGGGCACGACCTGCGTCAGTCAGCGCGTAAGTGACCGATACCGGAGGTCCTTCCATGACTGTGCGCGACACGAGACCGGCGTCGGCGAGCTCGCCCAACCGGTCCGAAAGCACCGAATCGCTGATCCCGTCGACGGCTCTGGCGAGGGCTCGGAACCCCGCGGGCCCACCCCTCAGGGTCCCGAGCACGACACCGGTCCAGCGCTTGCCGAGCAGGTCGAACGCGCGCACGAGAGCCGCGTCGGCGCTCTCGCATTCGTCGTGCGTACGACTCGTGGCCTGGGTCGAAGTCTTCACACTCCCGAGGGTAGCACGACACTAGTTCTCATAGAGTTACTAGCGGAATACGAGCGCGATGCGGCGGGTTGACGATGGCGATGGCGTAACCGATCCCGGAAAGGGGATGAGGACCGTGGCCCAGCCTGACGTGGCGACATCGCGCGAGGCCGTCCTGGTCGAGGAAGCTCACATTCGACCGATGATGGGGTTCGAGATCCTGGAGCCAGTTCCGTCCAGGAGCGTGCCCTACGAGGCGACCGACCCGTTCATCCTCGTGCACGAGGCGCGGTTCAAGCTCTCGGAGCTGAAGGACGTCGACACGAAGCACCCGCACCGAGGGTTCGACAACCTCTGGTACATCCTCGAGGGCTCGGCCAGCACCGGTCACAGCACGGGTCCCGGTGGAGCGATCGAACGCGTTCGACTGCCCAAGGGGGGCCTGCTCGCGCTCCGGACCGGCCGGGGTGCGTGGCACGCCGAGGCCATCGGAGCGGAGGAGCGGGACGAGGGCCTAGGGGAGAGCGAGTGGAGGAGCGTGCTCTTCTGGGTGAACCTGGCTCGAAAGGACAAGCAGGCCGAGCCGAGCGCTCAGGTGTTGTTGCCCGATCAGATTCCCGTTCGGAACGTGGGGGATGCGACGGTTCGGGTCCTGGTCGGCGAGGGCTCGCCCATCGAGCTCGGAACGCCGGCCATCGTCTTCGACGTCGAGCTGATGGAGGGCGGCGCTGCGACGATTCCCGTCCCGCGCGGGTTCCAGGGTTTCGCATACCTGCTCGATGGAGAGGCGGACTTCGGGCTCGATGGTCCGCACGCGAGGCCACCGCAGCTCGTTTTGCTAGGGCCCGGCGACGAGCTCACCGTAACGGACGCGTCACCCGGCACCCGATTCCTTTTGATGGCGGGGAAGCCGTACGGCGAGGCGCCGGTATTCAACGGGCCGTACGTGGATTGACGAACGAAGAGCCGCGCTCGTCTATCGAGCTCGACGGTAGGTGATCCGCAGGTCGTCTTCCCAGTGGACGTCGTCGGTGCGGAGCTGCCAGGTGCCGAGGATCGTGTCGCCGCCGTCGGCGAAGGTGCCGGTGAACCGTTGCGAGAACCCAGGCGCGTCTCGCCACAGCCGCAACGCCTGATCGTCCGCGCTCGCTTGGTAGATGCGAAACACGCCACGCGAGTCGAAGTAATGCATGCTCAACGGCGATTCCGACCCGGTTGGCTCAACCGATCCGGTCTCGTCGTCGACGCGATCCTGTTCGGTGAAACCGATGATGGAGATCGAGTCGGGGAAGTCGGAGTGCTCGTTGCGAGCGCGCTGGATCAGGAAGCGTTCGCCTTCGAGCCATTCGATGTCGGCGGTGCCGTGGACGACGACGCCCGGAAGGGAAGGATGCGTGGCCTCGGTGGTCCAGGAGCCCACGAACCGACCGAACGATTCCAACGCCCGATCGCCGGTCATGTTGTTCTCAGCCGGACTCGTCCTCGAGGCTCCGCTCCAGCTCGCGGAGTACCTTCGCCTCGATCATGCGAGAGATCTGCTCTTTGATGGACCGCGGTTCCGTTTCGCCGCTCGCGTCGAGCTCGATTCCGTCGCCGGATCCCGGGACGCCTTCGATGACGAGCCCGTGCAGGGGTTCGGGTCGTTCGATGTCCTTCAGCCGCCGTTCGCCGAGCGGATGAACCGTGACGCGATCGGGCAGGTCTGGTCCGATGAGCGCGCGGGTCGTTTCCGAAAGCAAGACCTGCCCGCCGCGGCCCACCGCCGCAATCCTGGCGGCGCGCACGACGTCCATTCCCGTGTACCCCTCGTCGCCCACGGCGGGCTCACCCGTGTGCAGGCCCATCCGAACGCGGACCTCTCCTTCTTCGGGCCACGCGTGACCGGCCAGCGCTCGTTGCGCCGATACCGCCGCCGCGACGGCGTCGCGGGCTCGGGCGAACGCGTAGAAGAACGCGTCACCTTGGGTGTCGATCTCGCGGCCGTCCCTAGCCGAGAATGCTTCGCGCACGATCCGACGATGCTGCGCGAGAACGGTCGCAAACGTGCCCTCCCCGAGACGCTTCAGCAGATCGGTGCTTCCCTCGACGTCGCTGAACAGGAACGTCACGGTGCCGGAGTAGAGGTTCACCGCTCAAGGATAGGTCAGCGGGAGGAGTCGAATGAGAGAGGAGGAGCGCCATGGCTGAGCAAGCCGTCGTGCAGCATCTGAACCCAGAGGGCCTGCACAAGAACCCGGCGTGGTCGAACGTCGTCACTGTTTCGGGCCGGGCCAAGACGATCTACGTCGGCGGACAGAACGCGGTGAATGCGTCGGGCGAGATCGTGGGGAAAGGGGACCTCGCCGCGCAGACCGAGCAAGTGTTCAGGAATCTGGAAACGGCGCTCGCGGCCGCCGGCGCTCGCTTGGAGCACGTCATCAAGTGGAACCTCTACGTGCTCGCGGGACAGCCTCTCCAGCCGGGATTCGAAGTGTTCCGGCAAGTGTGGGGGCAGCGAGACAACCCGCCCGTCATCACCGCGGCGATGGTGGCGAGTCTCGCTCACCCCGACTTCCTGCTGGAACTGGATGCGGTGGCCGTTCTTCCGGAGACAGAGACCGCGTGAGTCCTCGTTCGGTGACGCTCGGCGACGTTGCGCGGATCGCATCCGGCTTGCCGGAGGTTACGCCAGGGGAGCGGCACGGCAATCGTACGTGGAGTGTCGCCGGGAAGGCGTTCGCCTGGGAGCGGCCGTTCAGCAAGGCCGACATCCGACGCTTCGGCGAGGAGCCCGTACCCGATGGACCCATCCTCGCGGTTCGCGTGGACGATCTCGTCGAGAAGGAGGCGGTGCTCGCGGCGAAGTCGGGTGGACCCGAGGGGTTCTTCACGGTTCCCCATTTCGATGGGTATCCGGCGATCCTGATCCAACTGAGGAAGGTCTCCAGGTCAGCGTTGCGGGAAGCGCTCATCGACGGCTGGCTGGCCTGCGCACCACCGAAGTTGGCGGACGACTTCATCGCTCGGGCGCGAGCTCGACGCCGCTGACCGCGCGGGCTCTCTTCACTAGTCGAGCTCGATCCGTTCCTCCTCGACGAGCTTGCGCGCCCACGAGCGCACGAAGTCGATTGACCGGTAGTTCAGGATGCGATCGCGTTCGATGCCGGCGCGAGCGGCGGTTGCCATTCCGAACGGAAGGAACTCCAGCTCGAGTTCGTTGTGCGCGTCGCTTCCGATGGAGAACCACCGCACGCCCTCCTCGCGGGCGAGCGTCGCGAGCGCGACGTTCAAGTCCTGGCGCCACACCGTTGCGTCCAACTCGATGGCTTTGCCCAGGCGTGCGGCCTCGGCGAAGACTCGGTGCCAGTCCGCGACGAGCCCAACGCGTCTGCCGTACATCCTCGCTTTCGGGTGCGCGAGCACGTGCAGGCGTGGCTGTCGCAGGGCGGCCATGTATCGCTCTGTCTCGTCGACGGTCGAGCGGAGCTTCGAGTGGAACGCGCCGAGGACGAGATCCAGCGTCGACAACGACTCGTCATCCATGTCCATCGTCCCGTCGGGGAATACGTCCACTTCCATCGAGCGGAGGATCCCGAAGTCGTCTCCCGCGTCCGCGAACGCTCTATCGAGCTCGTCGATCGCACGGCCCTGAGCCGCAAGTCGGTCCGCCGTCATGCCGTTGGCGATCTGCAACGACTGGGAATGGTCGGTGATGGCGACGAAGGACCGCCCGAGTCTCTGTGCGGCCACGACCATCCCATCGAGCGGCACCGCTCCGTCGCTGTAGGTCGTGTGCATCTGAAGGTCGGCACAGGGGAGCGACTCCCACGCCGGGTCCAGGTCCAAGGTGGACCGAACCTCCGCGTAGGTGAGGAACCCTCGCCGCGCCTCTTCAACGTCCGGGATGGGCGGCGGACTCGCGAGCCAGGTCTCGATCTGCGCCGCGATCCACGGTCCGACGGACCGAAGCTCGGTCAGGGGTCGGCCGGCGGCGGCCACGTCGTGGACCTCCTCCGCCCAGAAGCGCGAGGCCCGCGAGGCGCGTTCCAGCGCCCGCCTGCGGTGGTCGCCCTCGTTTCGGCTCGCCCGCCAGAGCAGCTCCCCGACGTCCGCATTGGTAAGCACGTGGCTCTACGCCGCGCCCGGGATCGCGAACAGTCTCCAACGAACGTCGGGGAGCGGAGCTGCCCATCCCCGCTCGTCGAGCTTGGAGACGTTGTGGTTCGTGCTCATCACGACGGAGCGTAGGTCGACGCCTCGGTGGCGTCATCGGCGCCGCGCAGTCTTGCGGGCTACCTAGGGCGAGGTAGCTCAGGACGGAGGCGCCTCCGCGGCGAGATGATGCGACGGTGCCGAACCGTGGATGTGACTGATCCGTGGAAGCAGGGACGAGCGCGGCTGGCGACGATCGGATGGCTCGGTCTCTCGCGCTGATCGGCGCACCTTCGGGCGCCGGCGCATGCGGTGTGGGCCAAGAACAGGCGCCGGGGGCACTCCGAGCGGCCGGGCTGATCGAGGCGCTCGACGAGGCGGGCGTCGAGGTGACCGATCTCGGCGACGGGCCGGTGATCCCGTGGCGACCGGACCGGGACAACCCCCTTGCCCAGAACGTCGACGCCGTGATGGAGACGGTCCAGACGACGGCGGGACGGGTGGCGGATGCGTTCTCGGATCGCACCCGAGTTGCGCTCGTGCTGGGCGGCGATTGCACGGTCGGGATCGGGACGGTCGCGGGCGTGCGACGGGCCTTCGGGCGCGTCGGAGTTCTGTATTTCGATCTCCACTCCGATCTGAACACACCGGCGAGCGGTCGTGACGGCGCCCTCGACTGGATGGGGCTCGCGCACATGCTGGCGATCGATGGAACCGATCCGCGGTTGGCGCGGGCGGCCGGACCGACGCCGTTGCTTGACCCGGGCGACATCGTCCTGTTCGGTCACGATCGATCCCAGGCGACCCGGTTCGAACAGAGCGAGATCGAGCGGCTGGGGCTCAGCCGCGTATCGGTCGAAGAGGTTCGGGGCGATCCCGAGGGTGCGGCGCAACGAGCGCTCGGACTCATCTCGGAACGGTCGGAGCGCTTCGTCATCCACCTCGACGTGGACGTGGTCGACTTCACGGACGCGCCGCTCTCCGAGATCTCCTCGCGTAACGTGGGGTTGAAGCTCGATGTCATGTTCCGCGCCTTGAGTGTGCTGGCGTCCGGACCGGGGCTGGTCGCGATCACGCTCGCCGAGTTGAACCCCCACAACGCGACCGCCGATGACGGACTGCTCGAGCGATTCACCGCGTCGTTCGCGGTGGCGATCTCTGGCTCGGCACAGTCAGCCGAGGCCACCGCGGCAGGATGAGCGACGCGCGGACGCTCGTGCGATCAGATACGAGTGGCGAGGCGAGGTCACCAACTCCGAGATGAACGCGCTGCACGCCGAGGCGTTCGAGACGCGTGTCTACCAAGACACGATGGTCGCGTCCGCTGCTCGGCATCGTGGGATCGGGACCAAGCTCGTGCGCTCGCTGTCGAAGAGGCTCGGCGGGCGGGGTGCGAATGGATGCACGTCGACTTCGAGGACCAACTCCGGGCCTTCTACTTCGACGCTTGGGGGTTCACCTCGACGAAGGGCGGGTGATCGAGCTTTGAGTCGCCCGGGGGCATGATGCGCGGCCTTCTCATCGGGCTCGGCATCGCGGTTGGAATCTGGCTGATCGGGATCATCGTTCTGATCGCACTAGGGCGGCGATCGCAGGCGCGCGAGCTCGCTACGTTGATCCCGAACCTGCTCGCGCTCTTCCGCGATCTGTTGCGCGATCCGAGGGTGCCCAGAAGCGCCAAGATCTGGCTCGGCGTCGCCGTGGTTTGGATCGCTTCACCCATCGATCTCATTCCGGAGTTCATCCCGATCGCAGGACCGCTCGACGATGCGATCGTGGCGGCGCTCGTGCTCCGTCATCTGGTCAAGCTGACGCCTCCCGCCGTGGTCGCCGAGCACTGGCGCGGTGACCCGAGGACGCTCCGGGCGATCGTGGGAGGCAAGAAAGACGACGACGCTCTGGGAGGTCTCCGAGCGTGAGCCGGCATCGCGTTCGATGTGGCACGGCGTCGGGTCACCTGAGGACGGATCACCTCTCGGTTTGCCAGTGGTCCGGTGGGGGAAGGGCTGAAGGATGGCCTACGTGATCGCGGAACCGTGCATCGACATCAAGGACAAGGCCTGCGTGGACGAGTGCCCGGTCGACTGCATCTACGAGGGGCCCCGGATGCTGTACATCCAGCCCGAGGAATGCGTGGACTGCGATGCCTGTGTGCCGGTATGCCCAGTGACTGCGATCTTCACCGAGGACGACGTGCCCGCTGACTGGAAGCAGTTCAACGGGGTCAACGCCGAGTGGTTCTCGGAAGCCGTTACGGGACTCGGCTCGCCTGGTGGCGCCGCACAGGTCGGCCCGCAGGACAAGGACCATCCAATCGTGGCAGGCTGGGGCGAGGCCGTCTAAACGATTTTGTCCGCGGTGCGCCCCCGCACCTCGCCCGATGCCATTCCGCATCTTCAACGATGCCGGGCGTGCGCGGACACGACAGATCGGGGCCGGGCGGTCACACGACCTCTCCGACCCCGATCGGCCGATCAGTCACGCGTCTCTGAGTGAACTAAACCTCAGTCAGACGCTTGGCAAGGGTGCGTGCCGTTCGCTCGTCCCGGAAGATGCCTACCCCGTAGACGGGGCCCTCCAAGACGGTCTTCGGGAGCGGTGGCATGCTCGTGCTCTGGCTCTGCACGAGGAAGACCGAGTGACCCTTGTACGGCAGCTGGTCGACGATCTCGCCCTTGCCGAACTCCTGTTGAATCGTCTGCTTGTCGTCCGCTTCTACAACGACCCATGGAGTGCCTCTCACGATGCGCCTCCTTTCCATTCGGCTTCCACGATCACGTTCTCGAACGAGGCTTAGACCTCCCTGAAATAAGACTGAGAACTCGTTCAGCAACGTCGCTACCTGGGCTTTCAACCGCGCTGCCGTGGTCACGGCGAGGGCCGGTAGCATGACTTGACCGAACGGCCTGGGGAGGCATTCAGGCTGTAGCGGGGCGGGAGCGCGATGCCCGTGAACGTGCTGGTCGTTCAAGACGAAGCCCAGACCGCCTCCCTCATCAAGCGGGGGCTCGAGGCTGAAGGGTTCGCCGTCAGGATCGCCGACGACGGCGCCGACGGTCTGAGGCTCGTCAGGTCGTACGAATTCGACCTGGTCATTCTCGATCTCCTTCTGCCGTCCGTCAGCGGAGAAGAGGTCCTGGCCCGAATGCGCCAAGGGAGCGCCAACGTTCCGATCATCGTCCTCACTGCCAAGGACGCCGTCTCGGACCGGGTGGCCAATCTCGACGCGGGAGCCGACGACTACATCACGAAGCCGTTCAGCTTCGAAGAGCTACTCGCTCGGGTTCGGGCCCGTCTGCGCACCTCGGATCAAGCGGAATCGTCGACGGTTTCTCACGGAGCCGTCACCCTCGACCTGCGGACGAGAGAGGCGCGGATCGACGGACGATCGGTAGAGCTGACCTCTCGGGAGTTTGCTCTACTCGAGACGTTCATGCGTCACCGGGGTGAGGTCTTGTCGCAGCCTCAGCTCCTGGATCAAGTGTGGGGATACGATCACGAACCGAGATCGAACGTGGTCGAGGTCTACGTGGCATACCTCCGCAAGAAACTGCGTAACGACATCGTGGAGACGGTTCGTGGCATGGGGTACCGATTCCGAGGCTGACGCACCTTTCGTACATCGCAGCAGGTCGAAAAGTGGCCGGTGCTCCTTCGATCGCGGAAGAGATCAGAGCCGGAGTCGGTGTCAAAGGATCAGCCGGTACTCCATCAAGGATCAGGTAACGCAGTCCTGTCAGCATCAACCTTGGACACGGCACTGCCGTCCTCCCAATACGCGTGGTCGTGACGCGGTCCCGTGCGGGACGCAGGGGCCGGAAGGCCGGTTGCGCGAGATCGACGCCCCGTCATAGCTTGGGCATACGAACAGATGCCCCAAATCGGTACTTCCCCCGCGGCCTATGTGCAACGACGACCGAAGACGAGGGGCAAGCCACATGATCGTGGCCGCTCCGACGAGCCGCTGTGCGGCGTCGGGACAGGGCGGCTCCCGCTACGCGCGCGGGTGTGGGAGGTGATGTCAATCGCATCCGGAAGTGTCCGCCGGAGGCGTCTTTCCCGGCTACTTGCTTTATCGGGATCACATAAGGAGGTCTGATGACGATACGACCATCCGTGCGGCGGAAGTCGAGTCGGCTGGCTCTCGTATCAGCGCTGGTTCTCTCGGCCGGATTGTTGCCGACCAGGGCGCTCGGCGCAGCGGGGCCACCGCCCGGCGGCCATTCGCAGGACGACTTCGCGGCCGACGACTTCTACGACCACCATCATCACGAGCAGCATGGGCCGAGCACCGGCCACCTTCCGGGATCCGTCGACCAGGTCGAGCTCGTTGGCAAGCTCAAACTCACGAACCAGGTCGGAGACGTCTCGGACGTCTCGGCGATGGCGACGACCTCCGACGGCACCTGGTACGCCTACCTCGGTAACTGGGGCGGGTTCGACGCACGGAATCAGACGCCTGCATGCAACTCCGGGGGCGTCCACGTCGTCGACATCAGCAACCCGGCAAGCCCCGTGAAGGTCGGGTTCCTCAACGCCGGCGGGACCGGCTACCAGACCGAGGGCATCCAGGCGCTGCACATCGACACGGACGACTACACGGGAGACATCCTCGTTGTGAGCAACGAGTGGTGCCTGGCCAGGTCCAACCCGAAGCTCAACCCGGGCGGCATCACGATCTACGACATCAACGATCCGACGAACCCCATGATCCTGGTGGATGACTTCGGCGACTTCGACGTTCACGGAAATCGGGCCAACGAGTCCCACAGCGTGATCGCGTGGGACGCTGGCAACGGCGACGCGTTCGCGGCGGCCATCGACAACGAAGAGGTCGAGGACGTCGACCTGTTCGAGATCACCGACCCGAGGAACCCCGTGCTCGTCGCCGAGACGGAGCTCCCCGGCGTCACGGTGAATGCACACGGGCAGCTGAAGACGTCGCACGACTTCGACATCCTGCAGTTCCCGGACGGCTCCTGGCACCTGATGGTGTCGGACTGGGACGCGGGCTGGATCGACGTCGACGTCACCGACCCATCGAACCCGACGATCGTCGGCGACTTCGACTACGCCGCCTGCGATCAGGTCATCCAGGCCGAGCTCGGGAAGTGCCTCGAGCCGGAGGGCAACGCCCACCAAGGTGAGTGGAACAGCGACGGCAGCGTGTTCATCGGCACCGACGAGGACTTCGACCCGTTCCGCACGACGCCGCTTACGCGCGTGACCGGGGATGCGAACTTCCCGGCCCCGGAGGAGTACACCACCGCCGCCGTTGGCGGCGCTCCGGTCACGACCCTTCCGGATAAGCGGCTCAATGGACCGGTGGCGTACGGCGGTTACGGGTGCCCCGGAACGTCGGCGCCTATCCCGAACGCGGACTCGACGATCCCGCCCGGCTCGCTCGATCCGGGCGAGGAGCAGATCATCGTGCTCCAACGAGGACCATCGGGTGACCCGAACGCGCCCGAAGCAGCGTGCTTCCCCGGCGAGAAGGCGGACAACGCCACCGATCAGGGATGGGATGCCGTGATCCTGACTGGCCGGCATCTCGCCGGCGGCGCCGCGAACGACGATCCGCCGAACTGCGGGTTCGGGGCGTTCCCGTCCGACGAGCAGATCCCGGCCGTGTGCACCACGCACACGGCGATGCACGAGTTGTTCGCCAGGACTCCCGACTTCACCCTTCCGTACCCGCTGGGAGATCCGGCCGATCTCGAGCCGGACATCGGCGAGGTCGGGTTCGAGGTTGACATCACGGCCATCTTCGATGGCTGGGGCTACGTCCGGGTCCTCGACACGAACCCGGCCAGCACTCCGACGGAGATCGCCCAGATCACGATCGCGGAGACCGCGGACGAAGACTTTGCCACGGGCTTCGGAGACCTGACGGTGCACGAGGTGGAAGTTCCTCGGGGCGACCCGAACGAGGGCGGCCCGGCTCCGGACGACGACCTGGTCGCGTACTTCTCGTGGTACGCGGGCGGGTTCCGTGTATTCGACATCTCGGATCCGAGCAACCCGGCGGAGCTCGCTCACTACATCGACGCCAAGGGGAACAACTTCTGGGGCGTCGCGCTGGCGGAGGACGAGAACGGCGACCGAATCATCCTCGCGAGCGACCGGGACTTCGGCCTGTTCATCTTCCGGTACACGGGTTCGCTGCCTTCGTGAGCATCGCGGCGACCACGATGTGAGGGCGGAGCGGCGCCTCGGGCCCATCCGACCCGAGGCGCCGCCTCCGCGCGTTGCGGGCGGCCGCGGGTGTTGGCGCTGACATTTCGTTAACTGGCGATCGTCGCGGTCGAAAGTGTTTGTCCGGTAAACACTTCGGCGTCCGCATCGCTCTGTATCCGAGTGGAGGTGTATCGGCATAGGGCACGGACGATGAGGTTGGGCGAACTATCGATGGGGACAATCGTCAAGTACGCGGAGGTCGCGGCGCTCCTCGGCGGCGCCACGGCGATCCAAGAAGTCGGTGTAGCCCGGAGAGCGACGGCGTCCTCATCCGGAGCTTCGACAAGGACGTCTTCGACACGCGAGTCGCTCAGGAGATCGACTGGATGACGGTGTCAAGCGTCAGCCGGAGACACCGTCAACGATCAGCCGGAGTCGGTGTCAAGGATCAGCCGGAACTCCGTCAAGGATCAGGTGATGCCGTTCCGTCCAGCATCACCCGGAGCACGACATCTGGTGGTGGGCCCCCGGGGACTCGAACCCCGAACCTGCGGATTAAGAGTCCGTTGCTCTGCCAAATTGAGCTAGAGGCCCGGCCGCCGAGTCTAGCAATCGCGATTTCAGTGGGGTGACCGAGGGGACTCGAACCCCCAGCCTCCAGGACCACAACCTGGCGCTCTAACCACTTGAGCTACGGCCACCACGTAGAACCGATTCTAGCAACGGCCCTCCGAGGGTCTTTCCGGCGGTTGACGTGGGGACGGGCGGGGACGAGAATTGAATGGCCGTTCAACTGGGAAACGGAGCACATCGTGGCCCTTCGAGAGACCGTCGACATCGACCTCGAGCTCGTCGCCCGCCTCATCGAGCAAGAGGAGGCGGCCCTCGAACCGAAGCATCGCGCGTCGCTCGAGTACCGGGCGGTCGCCGAGCGCACCGTCGCCGGCGGCGTCGCCTCATCGTGGCAGGACGCACGTCCCCACGCGGTGTTCATCGATCGCGGCCAGGGCAACCGCATCTGGGACATCGACGGCAACGAGTACATCGACTACCACCTCGGGTACGGCGCGATGGTGGCGGGGCACGCCCACCCGAAGATCGTCGAGGCGATCGAACGGCAGGCGCGCCGCGGAACGCACTTCGCGCAGCCGACCAAGGGCATCGACGTGGTGGGAGAGAACCTCGCGGATCGGTTCGGCCTTCCGCTATGGCGGTTCTGCAACTCCGGGACGGAAGCGACGCTGGAGGCCGCCCGGCTGATGCGCGCGGTGAGCGGGCGCGACATGATCATCAAGATCGAAGGCTCGTACCACGGGCATCACGACGCGCTCATGTTCTCCGTGGTGCCTGACCCGGACCTCATCGGCGACCGTGATCATCCCGTCACTGTGCCGCAGGCGATAGGGATCCCCGACGCGTTCGCGGAGCTCGTCCGGGTCGTTCCGTTCAACGACCTGCAAGCGGTGGATCGCGCGCTCGACGAGCTCGACGGTCGTGTCGCCGGGATGATCGTCGAGCCGGCCATGATGAACTGCGGCGTAATCATGCCCGAGCCCGGGTACCTTCAGGGCCTGAGGGACCTGCTCCATGCGCGCGGCGCGTTCCTCGCGTACGACGAGGTGAAGACCGGCGCAGCGCTCGCCTACGGCGGCGCTGTGGAGGCGTTCGGAGTCACGCCGGACATCGTGTGCCTCGCCAAGGCGATCGGTGGGGGAGTGCCGTGCGGCGCGGTCGGAGCGACGCGCGAGCTGTTCGACCCGGTCGTCAAGGGCGAGTACGACATGGCGGGGACGTTCAACGGGAATCCACTGACGATGGCGGCCTCGCGCGCCTGCCTCACCGAGGTGTTGACCAAGGACGCGTACGACCAGCTGAACCGTGTCCACCGCGCTCTCGCCGAGGGCTGCGGCGCCGCCATCGAGCGCACCCGGCTTCCCGCGTACGTGACCGGGATGGGCGCAAAGGGCTCGGTCATCTACAGCGCGACGCCGGTGCGCGAATACCGCGACAGCATCCCGATCGACGAGCGCATCACGTACCTCGCGTGGCTGTTCCAGCAGAACCGCGGCGTCTTCAAGTCGCCGTGGTCGAAGCAGGAGACGTGGACGACGTCCGTGTTCCACACCGAGGATGACGCCCGCCGGTACGTCGAGAACTTCGAGGAGTTCGCCGCCGCGATCACCGGCTGACGCCGGCTCTTAGCCGAAGGCCTATGCTCCGCCCGTCGAGGGAGGTCTGCATGGGCGAGGTCGATCCGGCGAGAGTCGAGCACCTGATCGAGCAGGAGTCGGCGGCTCTGGCACAACGGCTGCCTCGGTCGATCGAGTTCTTCAAGCGCGCGAGCCAGTCGCTGGCAGGTGGTGTCGCATGCAGCTGGCATGCCCTCGATCCCCATACCATCTACGGCGTTCGCGGAGACGGCTCGCGCCTGTGGGACCTGGACGGGAACGAGTACGTCGATCTTCATTGCGGCTACGGCGTGATGGTCGTGGGCCACGCGCACCCGAAGGTCGTCGAGGCCGTTCGGGATCGTGTCGCGCTCGGCACGCATTTCGCGTTGCCCGTCGAGGACACCGTCGTGGTCGCCGAGCTTCTGGCTGAGCGGTTCGGCCTTCCGCTTTGGCGGTTCAAGACGACCGGGTCCGAAGCGACGATGGACGCGTGCCGGATCATGCGCGCAGCGACCGGCCGAGATCTGATCATCAAGGTCGAGGGTTCGTACCACGGCAGCTCCGACGGCCTCGCGTTCTCGTACTGGGTGGACGTCGAGGAGGCCGGTCCGCCCGATCGGCCTCGGACGCTTCCGAACACCGCCGGCGTCGCCCCCGTGTACGGCCAGGCGCTTCGGATCGTGCCTTTCAATGACCTGTCGGCGGTCGAACGCGTCCTGGCAGACGAGGGCGACCGCGTGGCGGGCATGATCCTCGAGCCGATCCTGATGAACGCGGGCGTCATCCCGCCGGCGGACGGTTATCTGGCAGGGCTTCGAGAGCTCCTCCACCGCCACGGCGCGTTCCTTGCGTTCGACGAGGTGAAGACGGGCGCGACGATCGCGTTCGGTGGCGCCGCCGAGTGGTCGGGCGTCACGCCCGACGTCGTAGCGTTGGCCAAGGCGATCGGCGGCGGGCTTCCCGTGTCGGCGATCGGCGGGACCGAGGAGGTCATGCGCGTCGTCGCCGACGGGACCATGGAGCAAGAGGGGACGTTCAACGGCAACCCGCTCGGCATGGCCGCCGCGCGCGTCGTGCTTGGCGAGATCCTCACGCGCGACGTGTACGAGCGGTTCGACGCGCTCGAGGCCACGCTCGCCGGCGGCATCCGCGAGTCGATCGCGACGCACGAGCTGCCGGCGACGGTCGCATCGGTTCGCTCCCGCGGTTCGGTGCAGTTCCGCCGCGACCCGGTCCGAGACTTCCGCGAGCACGCCGAGACGAACCTTCGCCTCCAGCACCTCTCGTGGCTATTCCAGTTGAACGGCGGCGTGTGGGTTCCGGCCGGCGACCCGTGGACGTTCTCGATCGCGCACACCGAGCAGGACCTCGAGCGCGCCGTCGAGAACTTCGAGCGCTTCGCGTCAGCCGCCGTGGCCTAACCGCGCCTGACGGGGTGCGGTTCTGATCGACTGGGTGGTGGACACGGAGCTCGACCGCTACGGCGGCGCCCGATCCGCGGTCTCGAGCACCGTGCCATCCGCCCGATAGAACCTCGGCAGTCCGTCCAAGATTTCCACCGAGAACCGCTTGTGATGGATCAGCCGGTGATGTCGCCGACACAGCAGCACGAGGTTCGACAGTGCGGTCGGACCACCGTTGGTCCAGTGGACAACGTGGTGCGGATCGCACCACGAGGGTGGTCTCCCGCAGTCGGGGAAGGCACACATCCACCGTCCCTGACGAGGAGCGCCTTTCGGATCCACGGCGGGGTGATCCGGGTGGTCCGTCCCACGTCGAGCGGTCTCGAGCCGGCGTCGGTGATCACCCGAGTGACCTGGGCGTCACACGTCCACATCAGCGCGTCCGCTGCGGAGATCGGTCCGACGTCGGTGAGCCGCCCGCCAAGCCGCGCTCCGGCGGACCGAGCGGTGCCAGGCGCGTTCTCGCTTCGACCCAAGCTCTCCACGTCGATGGTGACGATGACGTGAGGGCGCTCCCCGGCCACCGTCGGTCGGCCCGAGGAGTCGAGCCACTGGCGGCAGATCTCGCCCAAGGCGTCGGCCCGGCGACGGGCGGGGGATCGCGTATCGGTCCGGTCGCTCGAGCGAACCTCCGCGTCCTGCACCGCCCGGAGCGCGGTGATCAGGACCTGGGTGGTCTCGGCATTCAGATCGCCTGAGAGCCTGCCCCGGCCAACGAGCGTCGGTGAGAGATACAGCTCCTGTCGATCGTCGTCGGCGTCGTCGGCGTGGTCGTGCCGCCACCGCGCCACGACGTCTTTCAGGTGGTCGACGGAGAGCGTTCGAGCGGCGTCGACCAACGACCCCTCGGACCGCGCGAACTGCTCGGGCGCTTCCTCCCGAGCAGACGCGAGGAGCGTGATCGCCGACGATGAGACGTCGCCAGTGGCAAGCGCGTCCGCGGCGACCGGCATCGCCTCCAATGCACGAGCCATTCGAACGTGACTGGCGGCCGTCGAGGGTGCGACGCGATGTCTCGTGGCCAGCCACGACGCCAACGAGAAATGGCCGTCACGGCTCCAGACCTGTCGCCGCTCGAGCTCGCCGAGCCGGCGCGCGCGGATTGTCTCGAGTTGTCGAGTTGCGCGTTCGACTTCGTCAAGATCGGCGACCAGTTGATCATCGGATAGTGCGGCGTCATCAACGACCAACAAGCCGTCGAGAGCCGAGCGAAGCTCGCTCATTGAACGTGTAAACCCAAACCGAACATGCGTGCGACGCTACACCGAGCCACTGACACTCAATCGAACGAGATGGGCGTTGCTGGAAGACGCGAGATCAATCGACTTGGGTCATCCATGACGTCCATGACGTCCATGACGTCCATGACGTCCATCCCTCGCTCCCTGGTCCGCGTTGTCGAGCTCATGTCAACTCTCCGCCCGTGGTGGGCGTTGTGCGGCGGATGGGCCGTGGACGCGTGGATCGGCGAGCAGACACGCGATCACGTGGACATCGACATCGTCACGTTCGCCGAGGATCAGGGCACGGTGTTCGAGCGGCTATCCGCCTGGAACCTGATTGCGCGCGACGCGCTCGTCGATCAGGAGACCACCGGCCTCTGGGACGCCGGCGTCTCGTCCTGCCGGCGCACGCGCACGCGCACTCCGACGGCGATGCGGAGCTCGAGGTGCTCATCTACGACGATCGCACGACGACTGGGTCCTCAGCGCCGAACCGCCGATCGTCGTGCCGATTTAGAGCGCCACCGCGCTATCGGCGTAGGGGATTCCGACGGTCGTTCGCGACATCGTCCTGTTCTACGGAGGCGCCGCCTACTTCGATGACGCGGAGATGACCAAACGTCGCTCGCAGACGATGTCGACTTCGAGACGCTCCGCGACTGGCTCGCTCGCGACGTGCGCGCGTGGCTACGAGACTCGATCTCGAGCCTGTATCCCAACCAGCCGTGGCCGGAACGGCTGTCGGACCAGGACCAGAACCCGGACCAGGACTCGGACCACGACTCGGACCAGAACCAGGACTACCCCTAGGCCGCACTCCGGATATCGCGATCGACGCCCTCGTCCGTCCGACCCAGCCGGCGAAGTTTGAACCCCAGCCACACGAAGACGATCCCGAAGACGATCGCGTACGTCCCGATCAGCCACGAGATCGCAACCGCTCCGGCGTCAGGCCAGACGAGGATGACGATGCCGGCGATGATCGACAGCAGCCCGGAGATCCCGAGCAGCCACTCGGTGTCGATGACCCGACGCAGTCTGATCGCCGCCATGATCTCGACGACGCCGCTGACGATGGCCCATATCCCGATCAGGACGACGAGGGCAAGGGCGGTCAGATCGGGTAGCACCAGCGCGAGAACGCCCGCAACGAGCGCAACGACACCTTCGAGCGCGTGCGCCGCGCGGTGCCAGCCGTCGACATTCCGATGGCCGATCGCGCTCGCGAACGACCCAACCGAGTCGGCGATCGCGTAGATCCCGAACACGATGGCCAGCGCCGTGATCGTGACGTCGGGATAGACGATGGCGATGATCCCGAACACGATCGCCGCCACGCCGCGAAGAAGGAACAGCCACCAATTCCGGGCGAACATCGAGATCACACCGCCCGGCTCCTCGTGTGTCATCTGACCCACGACGAACACCTCCCCCCGTCCTCAGGGCATCCTTCCCCAGCGCGCTTCGGCCTTGCAAACTGGGCGCGTCTCTGACTCACGGTCAATCTCGGCGCTCGGCTCGGCGTTACCGCCGTCGCTAGACTCGGCCGACCGCGATGACCAAAGGCATCCTGGAGCGCCTGACCGAAGGACCGGTCCTCGGGGACGGCGGCTACCTGCTCGAGCTCGAGAAGCGCGGGTACGTCCAGGCGGGCCCGTTCACGCCCGAGGTCGTGATCGAGCACCCCGACGCCCTCGCCGAACTCCATCGTGAGTTCCTTCGCGCCGGCGTCGACGTTCTTCAGACGATGACCTTCTACGCGAGCGACGACAAGCTCGCGACGGTCGGTATGAAGGACAAGGTGGACGAGATCAATCGAAACGCGGTGCAGATCGCGCGCAAGGTCGCTTCCGAGGGCGACGCGCTGGTGGCCGGCAACCTGAGCCTCACGTGGGCGTACCTTCCGGAGGATCCATCGAGCGTCGATCACGTTCGGGCACTCTTCGACCGGCAGCTGCAGGATCAACTCGACGCCGGACCGCCCGACTTCTGGATCGGCGAGACATTCTCGTACCTGGGCGAGGCGCTCCTGTTCGTCGAGCGCGCCAAGGCGACCGGCCTTCCCACGATGGTGACGATGAGCTTCGAGCAGGTCGAACCTCGCAGCTACGAGGGGGATACGCCCGCCGAGTGCGCCCGACGGCTCGCCGGCGCCGGCGCCGACGTCGTCGGCGTCAATTGTCTGAACGGTCCCGAGCAGCAACTGCCGATCGCCATCGAGATGCGTGGCGCCGTCGACGGGTACATAGCGACGCAGCCGGTCGCGTACCGAACCACCGCCGAAGAGCCCGACTTCACGGCGAGCCCACGATTCCCGTATGCCCTGGACCCCCTGCAGCTATCGCGACAGGAGATGGCGGACTACGCGAGGAAGGCGAAGGACGCAGGGATCGACTACATCGGTTCGTGCTGTGGTTCGGTCCAGGCGCACGCACGCGCGATGGCCAAGGCTATCGGCAAGCTACCCTCCGACGAACGCGATTGGAAGAGCGAGACCGGTCGCGCGATGAGCGCGTACGAGTACCGCGGCCACACCGAGACCGAGACGTAACCGCGTGACGCCGCGTGGGCGTACGCCGTGAACGAACGCAGGGACTTCGACGTCGCGGTCGTCGGATTGGGCGGGATCGGTTCTGCCGCCGCGTACTGGGCCTCGCTTCGCGCCGGCGCCGGCGTCCTCGGTCTCGAGCGATTCGAGCTCGGGCACGAGCGCGGCGCGTCGCAGGATCACTCGCGAATCATCCGGCTCTCGTACCACGCGCCGGAGTACGTGCGGTTCGCTCAGGACGCCTACGCCGCGTGGGCAGAGGTCGAGGCGGATTCAGGTCAGCGCCTGGTGATCCGAACGGGTGGGATCGATCTCTATCCCGAAGGCTCGTACGCGTGGGGCGACGACTACGTCCGGTCCCTCGAGGAGGTAGGCGGGATCGAGTACGAGTGGCTCGACGCCGCCGAGACGATGCGGCGGTGGTCCGCGTGGCGTCTGTCCGACGACGTGCGCGTGATGTTCCAGCCCGATGCCGGGATCGTCGCCGCGGCGAAGGCGAACGACGCGCACCGGCGTCTCGCCCAATCAAGAGGCGCGACGCTCGTCGAGAACGCTCGTGTCACGGACGTCAGGGAGAACGGCGGCGGGTACGAGCTCGAAACCCAGGTCGGCACGTTTCGGGCCGAGCGACTGATCCTGGCCATGGATGCGTGGATGAACGAGCTGCTCGAGCGGCTCTGGCACCCCATCAACATCACAGTGACGCAGGAGCAGGTCAGCTACTACGGGCCGTCGGACCCCCACGCGTTCGAGCCGGAGCGGTTCCCCATCTGGATCTGGATGGGAACGCCCTCCTTCTATGGCGTCGGGACGTTCGGCGAGAACGGACCGAAGATCGGTGAGGACGTCGGTGGGGCAGAGGTCACGGGCGATGAACGCTCGTTCGAGCCGGACCCCCAATACCAATCGAGGCTGGATGCCTTCATGCGCGAGCGGCTGCCGTCCGGGTTCGGCCCCTACCTTCGCCGAGCGACCTGCTTGTACACGATGACGCCGGACCGCGACTTCGTGATCGACCTCGTGCCCGGGCACGACCACGTCGCGATCGGGCAGGGGGCGGCGCACGCGTTCAAGTTCGCGAGCGTGTTCGGACGGTCGCTCGTCGAGCTCGCTTTCGACGGCAGGGCGCACAGCGATATCGGCGCCTGGACGGTCGACCGGGGCATCCTCACCACAGAGGACCCGCCGCTCAGCTTCCGCGTCTGACCGACCTCGGTTCGCGAACGATCGAGAATCCGTTGTCTCTCCGGTCAATACCCGCTTCGATCGGTCCGATGAACCACTCATGGACGACCCGGTCGATCCGGCACGCCCTCGCCGTCGCGGATGGCGCGACTGGATCCGACGCACCCGTCGTCGCACGTCGCGGGCGACGGTCATGGTCGCGATTGCCGCCGTCGGAGCGGCGGCGCTGGCGAACTTCGCCGTCGCGGGCCACCGTCGCCATGGCGTGATCAAGGCGTGCTACGACCGTCGGACTGGCGTCGTTTCGTTGATCGGGGAACGCCGGCTCCGAGGGACATGCCCCCGAGGAACGATCGCATTCACGTTCGGCGTGGAAGGACCACGCGGAGCCACGGGCGCCCTCGGCCCCGCCGGCCCGACGGGACCAGCCGGCCTTGCCGGTGCGATAGGACCGATGGGACCGGCCGGCGCGGAAGGCGCCACCGGCGCGGACGGCGCCACCGGCCCTGCGG